>JBGTJM010000387.1:0-2187 GCA_041745115.1 Thermomicrobiales bacterium | reverse complement strand
TCACCCTACGCGGTTATGGTGGATAGACCCCGGTCGCGAACCTCAAGAGGTTACTGCTCAACCGGTGCGGTGAGACTAGCATGCAGTGTCGGTGTGCGTCAAATCCTGTTTGGACTTAAGACACATGAGACAAATTGCCTGCCTACGGTCGCGTCAAGGCACTGAAAGGAAGGCTGCACTGGCTGAGCCTGCAAGGGACGCGACCGAACGTGACGTTCTCACAGACCCAACTACCAATTGAGGCGCGGGTGGACGCTATGCGCCTATGCCAAAGACTCGGCTCGCCACGGTAAAGTAGATGAGAACGCCAGTGATGTCCGATATTGACGTGATGAGTGGACCGCTCGCGGTGGCTGGATCACGACCGATTTAGTTGAAGACGAATGGCAGGGTCAGTCCGATCACGCTCCCAACGACAACCACCATCACCATCGTGCTGGTAACGGCTAGTCCGACGTCGGTGCCGCCACGATAGAACCCAAGCCACGATACTGCGACTCCCATTGTCACACCAAGGGCGGCCGCAATCCCGATTTCCCTCAGGAATAGCCGCGACCAGTCGCTCATTCGGATATCGCCCGTGGCCATCGAGCGAATCATGAGCGTCGCTGCCTGCGAACCTGCATTACCCCCACTATCGATCAAGAGTGGGAGAAAAAAGACCAACGCGACAGCTGCCGCGATGGTGTCTTCGAACTGGGCAATTGCGGCTCCGGAGAAAATATTGACGAACACCAGTACAACGAGCCATGGAGTCCGCCGCTTGTAGATCTGCCGCCGTGTGGCGTCAAGGTAATTCATACGGAGCGGTTCGACGGCGGAGGCCAACTGGAAGTCCTCTGTGACCTCTGCCTCGGCGACATCCATCACATCGTCGAACGTAACAATGCCAACCAGCACACCGTCCGAGTCGACCACAGGAAGGACGGAGAGGTCGTAGCGCTCCATTTGCCGGACTGCTTCGACTTGGTCGTCATCCACCGACAACGCAACATACGTGTCATCCATGAGATCACGGACTTGCTGATTTGGCAAAGCGAGGATGAATTTTCTTATGGCGAGCGCGTCCAGGAGCCGCCATTGTTCATCAGTGATGTACAGGACGTCGACGGTCTCGCTGTCGGATCCCTTCTCCCGGATGTGGTCATACGCCTGAGCAATGGTCCAATCGGGACGAATGGCTACAAAATCGGGTGTCATCAGACGCCCGACAGAGTCCTCGGCATACCCAAGCAAGCCCTGAGTTTCAGCCAGATCTGCTGGATCGAGCAGGTGGAGGAGCTTCTGGACAGCGATCCCAGGCAGTTCTTCGAAGAGGTGTGTGCGGTCGTCCGGACTCATTTCAGCCAGGAGATCCCGGGTCTCATCTCGATTCAGGCTTTCGAGCAGCTCGTTTTGCTCCCTGGCATCGAGCAGCGCAAATGCGCCGGCCGACTTCGATTTTGGTAGCAGCCTGAACACGACAAACCGCTGCTCTGCCGGGAGATGTTTCAGCAAATCGGCGATGTCTGCTTCGGGCCACGCATCGATTGCGGATCGGATTGCGGTCCAGTCACGCGTTTCGATGAAATCTCTGATCACGTACGCTTCTTTGACAACATTGAACATCATTCAGGAACTTTCTCCGCTGCTTGTGGCGCGATTCAGGGCAGCAGGAGGAACCACCAGTAAGGGCACCTTTGACCGGCCCACCACGCGCCGCGCAACCGAGCCCATCATCCGTTCAGACCAACCGCTTTCGCCGTTGGTAGCGATGACGATCAGGTCGGCTTCGTGCTCCTGCGCGGCTTGAGCGATTGCATGAGCACTTGAGCCAGTGCGCACGTCGAGTGCGACGGGGACACCGTCATTGGAGAGTTCATCTACATAGTTCCTCACCCACTCCAGACGCGAATCGTGGCTTTCTAACTGCACCGTCTGACGATCGGTCACATGGACAACATGCACACTTTCGATTTCAGACGGTAAGCAATTCAGTCCCACACGGAGGCTTTGCGCTGCGTGTATGGAACCATCGAGTGGCGCAAGGATGCGATGGCCAATGGGGCTCGTGCTGTCAGATGATGTGTCCTTCGACGCCGCAGACACCAAGACAGGGCATGGTGCGTCCTGGATCAATCGAAACGCAACGCTCTTTTCGAAGACAAGCCGGATCCCTGATCTGGCCCGAGTGCTCACGGCCAGGAT
>JBGTJM010000386.1:0-7053 GCA_041745115.1 Thermomicrobiales bacterium | reverse complement strand
AGCAGCCACGACCGAAACGGTCTTCATAAGATCCCGGCGCGAAGGCGCGCTGGAAACTGCGCGCACGAACGCGTCGAACCGAGATGCGTCCATCGAATGTTGGCTCCTTCCATCACCGTGCAAGCGCGGAAGGGCCGGGGCACCCAGAGAGCACGTACAATATCTACGTACACTCTACACGTCCGTACAGCGATTTCAAGATTTTCCACAGTGTCACGAAATGGCTTGTTTTCGCTCCAATTGGAGTGTCGGCCAAGCTTTGCGGAGCGTTGAATACCTGTACGAACGCACCCCTGCTACGGTGTCAGGGTGTCAACCTTCGACACGGCAAGCTCACACCAGGCAAGAACTTCCTCAGTCAATCTCAGTGATTTCCAGGAATCTCTGCCAAACCAGGCCGCTTTGCCCGTTGGCTCTCCCCCTTCAGAGATCGCAAAATAGACCAGATCGATATGCTGATGGAGTGGACTCAAGTCCGCTAGCTGGACGCCAGCGGGCCGGCAAAGCTGCAGGGGCTGGTCTGGCAAGTGGACGACGTTGAGCTGATCGCCGACCAGTCGCGCGGAAATGCCAGTCTCCTCGAGAACTTCGCGGATCGCCGCCTCATCGGGAAGCTCATCGGTTTCAATATGTCCGCCGGGCGGGAGCCATCTCAGGAGCTTCTGGTGAAAGTGGAGAAGGACCGACTGATTCCACACAACAAAGACGGCCACCGTGAAATCGCGTGTCGGCGTCTGATTGTCAGACACCAGCATCAGCTGTGACTCGACGGCCGGCCTTCGGCATTCCTGACGCGAATGTCAGAGTGCGAAGCGACTTCCTCCTCTTTGCGATTCAGCCAAGCCGAAGCAGCTGCTTCGATCCAGTGCCACTCGAGTTCGGGATCGAGTTCGCCGCCTCCCTTGCTTCCACCTGAAACTCTCGCCGCGGCGGACAGCGGTCCATGGCTTCTGGCGTGGCTTGCTAAGGGCTGACCGTCGACTATCGGTTGATCCGCAGTCTCCTGAAGTAGCCTTGAATCCGACTGCTCGAGTTCCTCGCGCGGCTGGACCCAGGCTTCGAATGAAGCCGCACTGGTTTGCTGGAGACCAGTGTCCGAAAGCCGAACCTGAGCTTCTGCCTGAGACCTGCTGGCTGGGCCACCAATTGCCGGACTATTCCATCCGTTCGACGATGCCTCAACGGTCGGTGGAACCACATGGCGCGGGACGCGAACGGGCGCTCCGTCGTTTGCGCGAGCGGCATGGACGCGCGCCTCAAACCACATTCGATTTGAGGGATCGCTCAGCTCGGTGGAATCGGGGTCCTTCAAGATCACATTGCGAATAAGACTCCAGGCACCGACAAGCAACGCATGGAACGCAAGCAGGAATGCCCATTTGGTCAAAGGGCTTGCGACCCAGAAGTCGCCGGGCTCGCTGTAGAGATTCCATGGAATCATCACCACCAGGGTGACGAAGAAACACGTGGCATGAAGCATCAGGAAGCTTGCCCCGGTCAACCAGTCGAAGACGCTCTTTGAGCTGGATAAGAGATTCCCTGCTGGCCTTACGTTCATCATCCTGCTGATTTCCTACCTGTCGACCCTCATCGGCCTTCGGCCATTGGCGAGCCGGGTTTGCTCCTGCAAAGATCCCTATGATCTGAAACGCTAGAGCCGACGCCACAGTTCCCAATTCCCAAAGAATAGTCGGAGAATAAGGGGAGAACTATCAAGTTGAGGACAAGTGTATATGGTAGTATTCGCTGTTGGTGCTGTTCAAAATGCGGACGCCTTTTCCGGGTAGCCAATGGTCGAAAGCGAATTGCATGGACAGTTTTGTGCCGGTTCCAGATCGAGACAGAAGCGGCGCCAGAACGCCGATGCGATGTCCTGTTTGCGATGCGGTGTTGCAGGCTGTCGCGATTCGTGACATCGGAGGCGTGACCGCCGACCTGAAGTGGGAAGTTCATGCAGGTCAGTGCCCGGATCACGGCTGGTTTCAGGCCGAAGTGGTCTCTCAGCCACCTCGAGAGATCTTTCCAGTCTCCAGGCCTTTTGGCGTTGCACGGAGAATGGTCATTGATGGAGACGAAGTCTTCGCGTTCTCTACAATCTGGAACGACGCTCCACCATCGTTGAAGCTATCGCGGGTCGATCCGCTGGATCCGCAATACTGGCAAGTTCGGCGTCCGGCTTAGCGGGCCTACTTGCCGCGAATGCTGGGTCTGCAGGCACCTGGCTGATAACCCCGAAGACCACCCGCCGCTGACGCTTACTCGAGGACCAAGACAGGGTGGACCCGAATCAGTACATGCAACAATCCGAAACACCAACGGCGCTGGACTCTGCTGCGTCGACCCTAATTCAGCGCACCAGATCGATAACGCCGATCAGCTTACTGCTGGTCATCCTGATTGCCTACCTGCTCATCGAGGTTCGTGCCGTCGTTGTGCTGGTTGTCCTGTCGTTCCTGTTTGCCACCATTATCGAGCGGCCGGTCAATCGACTTCAAAGGCAGCGAATACCTCGAGCCTTCAGCATTCTGCTGGTGTATGCGATTCTCCTTACCATCATCGGCCTCCTGATGTACTTGCTTGTTCCCACAATTGCTGACGAAGCGAGCCGCTTTCGGACTGAAGCGCCAGAATCGCTGATGCAGCTTCAGCGCGACTGGAGGCAAAGCAACAATGGGATCCTCAGAGGTCCTGGCGTGGATGGATTGCAGACCATTATCGAAGCTATTCGTCGCCCACCGGAGATTCCGCAAGAATACGCGGTGGGGCTTCTCACCGGAATTACTGGTGGAGTCATTGGTTTCGTCACCATCTTCGTGATCACGTTCTACTACCTTATGGAAAAGCCGCTCACCCAGCGTCTCATTCTGATGCAGCTCAAACCCGACAACGCTTTGCGTGTGGGTCGCATCTGGGCCGATGTGGAGCAGCAGCTGGGCCGATGGATGCGGGGACAGCTGACGCTAATGTTCATTGTAGGCATGGCCAGCACCATTGCTTACGGACTCCTCGATGTGAGGTTCTGGCCAGTGCTTGGTCTGCTTGCCGGGTTGACTGAAGCCATCCCGATCATCGGGCCCTGGATTGGGGGTATACCGGCCGTGGCGGTGGCCATGACGCAGTCATGGGACAAAGCGCTGATGGTCGCCGGTGTGGCGGTTGCGATTCAACTCTCGGAGAACTGGATTCTGGTTCCCAGAGTCATGAAGGGTGCGGTCGGCCTCACCCCGCTAACTGTCTTCGTCGCCATCCTGGTAGGCGCCGAGTTTATGGGAGTCGTCGGCGCGCTTCTCTCGATTCCTATAGCAGCAGCGGTTCAGGTGATCGTTTCTGATCTCATCAAGGCTCGCCGAGCGGAAGATCACATGCCCCAGACGGTGTCAAGCTGGCGATGGCTCGGCGAGCGGCTGATGCCGGAACGTGATCCATGGTCCAGGCCGCCGCCTTCGTCCTCGGCCCAGACTACTTCATCGGCGAGCACGATCGCTCCTGTGACTCAGCAGCAAGCCGGTCAGTTCTCGGCGCAACCAGCAGCCCGCGACTCGGAAACTCCATCCAGTAGCGATCATGACGGACCGCACCCGGGAAAACCGGCCGTTGCTGCTGAATAGCAGTTCGCCTAATGGCCTTTGCGTTTGATGGGCCTCATCAGCAACGAAATATCCTCGTCATGAATCTCGAATACCCAACCTTCAACGGTGACGATCGCTGGCGAACTGATTTCGCCATGCCGAAGCTCCACTTCGTGGCCGTCAAAGAAGTAGTCGGTCGCTGGGTTGAGCGCGAACGGGTAGCGCGGGTTTCGATAGACGTTGCGGGGACCGCCTGCAGCGTCAACCGCCTTCATTGCAAGTTCACGGGCACGGGTTTCGTTGAGCGGTTCTCTCGGGGCACTCATTGCGCTTCCTGACTGATCGTAGCGGATCGCAGCACGCTTGCTGGAAACTGAGCCAGACGCCAGCCCAGTCAGATTCTGGTATCGTGCTTGCCGACTAGTAACGCGGTGACCAGCGCGATATCGAGGAGTGTAACCGGATTGTGGCGAGCCCCCCTCTGAACCTGAAAGCATCAGTTGACGAGATTATGCCTGGCGTCATTGCCGATCGACGCCATCTGCACATGCACCCGGAGCTTGGATTTCAGGAGTATCAGACTGCTCAATTCATTGTTGACCGATTGAAAACGCTGGGCGTTGAGGACATTCAGACCGGGATCGGGCAGACAGGCGTGACGGGGCTCATTCGGGGTGCAGCGGAAGGCGGCATCGAAAAGACCGTCATGCTTCGTGCTGACATGGATGCTCTCCCCATGCAGGAAGACAATGATGTCGAGTACCGATCTCGGAACGACGGCGTGATGCATGCCTGTGGGCACGATTCGCATGTCTCCATGCAGTTGGGAACTGCACGCATGCTTGTGGCCAATCGCGATCGATTCGCGGGAACCGTAATGGTGCTGTTTCAGCCGGCGGAGGAGGGTGGTGGTGGCGCCGATGCCATGATCAAGGATGGTGTGCTAGATCGCATCCCAATTGATGCAACGTTCGGCATTCATATCTGGCAGCACACAGATGTTGGAATAGTGGAGGCGCGGCCGGGGGTGGCCATGGTTGGAGCCCAGGGTTTCGAAATTGTCATACGAGGCAAAGGAGGGCATGGGGCGAGACCGCAGAGCTGCGTCGATCCAGTGGTTGTCGGCGCAACGATTGTGAATGCGATGCAGACGCTGATATCGCGGGAGAAAGCGCCCACGATTCCCGGGGTAGTAACGGTCGGCTCTTTTCAGGCAGGAAATGCGGCAAACGTTATTCCAGACACGGCCGTGCTCATTGGCACAATCCGCACTGTCAACGAAGAACAACGGGTCGACGTCGTTAAACGATTGCGAGAAATGTGTACGAGTATTGGAAACGCGATGGGGGCCCAGGTTGAGGTGAATCTCGAGTTCGGTGCGCCGCCCACCATCAACGATCCCTACATGACGGAGCTGGTCAAATCAGCGGCGCGCGAAGTAGTCGGCGATGAGCGAGTCAGGGACGGTGATCTTCGAGTGGTTTCGGAAGACTACAGCCTCTTTCTGGAGCAGATTCCGGGGTGCTACTACTTCGTTGGCAGCCGAAATCAGGATCGTGGACTGACCTGGGGTCATCATCACACGCGGTTTGATATCGATGAAGAAGCCATGGGCATTGGAATAGAAACCATGACTCGGACCGTCTTGAAGTATTTCGATAGCGTTGCGGGCTAATCCCTATACGAAAGGAAAGTAGAAATCAATGGTAATTGCCTCGCCGATCAGGAACGAGATCGAGGAGATCATGCCGGGCGTTGTCGCCGACCGTCGGCACTTCCATCAGCATCCAGAGCTCGGCTTTCAGGAGTTCGAGACTGCAAGGGTTGTTGCCGAACGCCTGCAGGCCATGGGACTGGAGGATGTCCGAACCGGTATTGCCACGACCGGTGTGACCGCGCTGATCCGAGGCACAAGACCATCGAGCAGTGACGGGAAGGTGCTCCTGCTGCGCGCAGATATGGATGCGTTGCCGATTCAGGAAGAAAATGACGTCGAGTACCGATCTCAATCCAACGGAAAAATGCACGCCTGTGGCCACGACGCCCATACGGCAATGTTGCTCGGCATCGCCCGCATTCTCAATGAACGCACAAGTGAGTTCTCGGGCACCGTCAAAGTGCTCTTCCAACCCGCTGAGGAAGGTGGTGGCGGGGCTAAAGTGATGATCGACGAAGGAGCCCTCGTAGATCCACAGGTGGACTACGTTTTCGGCATGCATATGGCGCAGGATGTGCCACTCGGTACCATCTCATTGCGGGCTGGCCCAGCCATGGCCGCTGCGGATCGTTTCACCGCAATTATCCGGGGCAAAGGAGGGCATGGCGCCCAACCACATACGACAGTCGATCCGATCTCGGTCGGATCGCAGATTGTCACCGCCCTCCAGACAATCGTCGGTCGGGAAGTCAACCCGGTCGATGAGGCTGTTGTCACTGTCGGTGCGTTTCTGGCCGGAGAAGCTTCGAATGTCATTCCGGATACAGCAGAATTGCGAGGCACGCTGCGGTCGTTCAAGCCCGAGGTACGCGAGCAGATTGCATCCCGCGTTGAGGAGATTGTGTCTGGAATTGCCTCAACCATGCGGGCGTCGGTGGATTACACCTATCTGCCGGGGTATCCGCCAACAGTCAATGATCCTGCAATGACCGAGTTGGTTCGCAATATCGCTGTGGAGGTCGTCGGGGAGGACGACGTCGAGGAAAGTCCGCTTCAAATGGGAGCGGAGGACTTCAGTTATTTTCTGGAGCAGAAGCCAGGCTGTTTCTTTTTTGTCGGAAGTCGCAACGATGAGCGTGGACTGACATGGGGACACCACCATCCCAAGTTCGACATCGATGAGTCGTCGATGGCCATCGGCATGGAGATCATGATCCGCACCACCATGAAGGTACTCAACGACGCTTGAGCGGAACGTATCAACAAGGGCGTGCTTGAATCCAGGAGAACGATCAGATTGATTCGGCTTGAAATAGTCGATGATCCCGCACCAAACTGGCAACGATCGTGATCAGGCTGGGGCTCATTGGTTGTGGGGATGTCGCCTTTCGGACGTACATTCCAGGAATTCTTCCGCATGCAGCGCGCGCGACGGTCGTCGCCACGTTCGATCCGATTCCTGAAAGGGCGGAGCGAGCGGCCGCAGTGTTTCCACGGGCCAAAGCGTTCACCAGTCTGGACGCATTCCTGGCACAACCTGACCTCGACGGCGTTTTCAACCTGACACCAGCAACCTTGCACTCGTCGATCAATGCGGCTGTCATCGAGGCAGGTTTGCATCTCTACACCGAGAAGCCGATCACTGGCTCCATTCAGGAAGGTATTGACCTGGCAAACCAGGCAAGATCAGGGGGCAAGATTCTGCTTTGTGCCCCTGCTACGATGGCGACCGACCGATTCCAGTGGATCAGGGCTCTCGTCGATGCGGATCGTCTGGGCTCACTTACTGTCGGCACGGGCCAGATGGTCAACATGGGACCAGCGAGC
>JBGTJM010000385.1:0-9467 GCA_041745115.1 Thermomicrobiales bacterium | reverse complement strand
CACTTGAGGTGTATGGACTCGGGCGCAAACATCACCCCTGTGGGCGCTGCGGAACGGAGTTGATCTGCATCCAGGTAGCGGGGCGATCGACGCATCTGTGTCCGGAGTGCCAAAGACTCTGAATTGGAAATGTTCAGACCGAATTGTGCGCCCAGGGCTCGGGTTCTCTACGCCAACCACGAGATACCGTCCCCTCACTCATGCGTTGGGCTGGCTGGCAAGGTTACTGCTCTGAGTCCAGTTTTGCCTGGGCGGCTGAGAGTACATCCTGTCCTTCTCGCTTTAGACGCTCATTCCGCTCTTCGTCCGATTCGCGAAGATTCCGCTCGCCGAATTCCTCGGCCTCGGATTGGAGTTTGGCGTCCTTCTGCGTCATGGCCTCCTTGGCGTCCTTGAATGGCTGAGATCCCTTTTCTGTTCGTTCGCGCCGTCGATCCTCGGGATAGGGTAACGTCATTGGTTCCTCCAGCTCTGGTCATACAGTTGAAGCATCCGGCGATTGTTGGCCCCGGTCTCGATCTATCCGCATATTGTGTGCCACAGGATATGAGATCCGCGCTCGCCCTGGACGAAACCGCTCGTCCAGATAGCGATTTTTCCAGATAGCGAAGAGAGGCTCGACGCACCTCGATGTTGTTGCCGAGGGCCATCTCATGTTCCGGATTCGAACTACATTGGTGAGTAATTGCTCTGCAGGCTGTAGACTTCTGCCTCGATGGTTCGGCTTGCATCAACGACAGGTAATGACATTGCTCGTAGTGATGAACCAGGGGTCTACTCCAGAAGAAATCGAGTCCGTTTCTCGAACAGGATCCACGGTAGGTTTGCGCGGAACGGTCTTTGAAGGCGATCCGCCGATGGTTTTGCTCGATGGTGAGCCGCTGCTCGACATCGAAGATGACATTGCCTCATTGCCGGGTGTGGTCCGGATCGCAAATTCCCGCGATACTGCGTCGCCCGTTACCAGCAACCTGCGAATTGCCGGAATCAGGCCGCTGGTGCCTCCGGCGATTCTCATGGAGCAACTGCCACTTCCTCGTGAAGGCGCAATCGTGGTTCAGCGCTCCCGGCAGGCTATTAGCCATGTTCTTTCTGGAATCGACGACCGGCTGGTCGTTGTGGTGGGCCCGTGTTCGATTCACGACGCAGACGCCGCGAGAGACTATGCGTCCCGGCTTGCCGCCGTCGCCCGGGAAGTTGAAGACGACTTGCTGATTGTCATGCGAGTGTACTTTGAGAAGCCGCGGACGACGGTCGGATGGAAAGGTCTTATCAACGATCCCTTTCGGGATAGCAGCTTCGCGGTCAACGACGGGCTCAGGATCGCGCGGCAGTTTCTCCTCGACGTCATCGAGCTGGGACTTCCCGCCGGTTGCGAATTTCTGGACCCCGTTTCTCCGCAGTTCATCGCAGATGCTGTGTCCTGGGCAGCGATCGGCGCTCGCACCACGGAAAGCCAGGTACATCGCAATCTTGCATCAGGGTTGTCGATGCCGGTCGGATTCAAAAATGGCACAAGTGGAGATGTTCAGATCGCCATCGATGCGCTGAGCGCTGCATCGTATCCTCATCAGTTCATGAGCGTCACCGAACAGGGGGTTGCCGCAATCGTGGAAACGCGTGGCAATCGCGATACCCACCTGATCCTGCGCGGCGGCCAGCGTGGCACGAATTTCGACAGCGCAAGCGTCAGGTCGACCCTGGAAACTCTCGAGAAGTCAGGTCTGCCGGCGCGAGTAATGATCGACGCCAGCCACGGAAACAGCGATAAGGACTACTCACGTCAACCGGTTGTAACTCGAAGTGTGGCCGACCAGGTTTCTTCGGGAAACCGCGGGATTGTGGGAGTGATGCTCGAGAGCTTCCTGAAAGATGGACGACAGGACCTCAATGGCAAGCCCGATCTGGAGTACGGCCAGAGTGTGACCGACGCCTGTATGGGGTGGGATATGACGGTTCCGGTCATTCACGAGCTGGCGGAAGCAGTCAGGCAGCGTCGCCAGCGCAACTAACTGCCCCACAACCTCAAAGTCCAGCAGACTTCGCACAACGAGCCAGTCGCTATCTTTGACGATGTTCGCTGGGTCGTGGCAATATCAACATAATCCTCAGTTCGATTTTCGTTGGGTTCCTGCGTTCGATTCGCGTTGGAGCTTTTCGGGAACGTGTTGGTATGACCATTACAGGCAGTACAGAACTGATTTCTGCCAGGGATGCCATCGATCGCCGAGAATGGTCGCGAGCATACTCCTCCTATCTGGCTGCAAGAGTCGAGGCAACTCTGACGAGTGACGATCTGTTCTCGCTCGGAGATGCTGCCTGGTGGCTCGGTCATTTGGATGATTCGATCGATGCGTTTGATAAGGCGTTTCAACTGTTCCTGAAAGAGGATCGCCCACGACCAGCTGCTGTCTGTGCACTCTATATCGGCTACACCCTGTCACTACGCTCACAGATGGCCGCTGCGATGGCCTGGATATCTCGTGCCTACAAGATCCTGGAGTCCGAGCCAGAGTGCGCGGAACATGGACTTCTCCTGTACGTGGAGTTCGAACAAGCCTCTGATTCAGGCGATCTCGCTGCGGCGTCGGAGCTGGCCACTAGGCTCAATGTGCTAGCCGAGCGATTTGGCGGTCCCGACCTCACGGCTTTGGCCGCAGTCTCAGTGGGCAAACTTATGGTGCTTGAAGGACAGGTTGAGCAGGGATTTCGTTTGCTCGATCAGGCGATGCTTGCTGCTATCACCGACGGCATCGACCCGTCATGGGCAGGAAACATCTACTGCAACGTGATGATTCTGTGTATCGGCATTCTGGATGTGGACCGGGCAGTTGAGTGGACGCGTGCCACGTTGCGGTGGTGTGATGATCAGGATGCAGCAGGTCCGTTCATCGGAATCTGCCAAAGCCACCGTGCCCAGGTGCTTCAAATGCAGGGTGAACTTGATGCGTGTGAAAACGCAATCCGAAGAGTTCTGGCGGATCCTCGAGCTTTTGATCTCCGAAGCATCGCAGAGGCACATTACCAGCATGGAGAGTTTCTTCGACTGAAAGGAGCCCTGGATCATGCAGATCATGCATACCAGCAGGCAACACTGGTAGGCCGAGATCCGCAGCCGGGTTGCTCGCTGCTCCTGCTGGCCCGGGGCCAACACCGCCAAGCGAAAATATCGATCGAATCAGCACTTACCGATGCTTCGCCCAACCTGCCAGACCGGGCTCTGTTGCTGGTGGCGGCGGTTGAGATCGCAATAGCGGCAGGCGATCTCACAATGGCCGCGTCAGCTGAAGAGGAGTTGCTTGAAATCGCCAATCGTTTTCAGACGCCTGGTCTGAGGGCGTTGCACCTTGAAGCCCGGGGACGATATTGCCTTGCCGCTGGAGACCTCCACGCATCGATTCGTGCATTCCAGGAAGCCTGCTCGATTTGGCTCAGGTCCAACCTGGTAATCGGAGCAGCCAAATGCCGATTGCTCATGGCCATGGCCTTGAAGGGGTCCGGGCAGGATGTGATTGCTGAGCGTGAACTGCTAGCAGCCCGGTCTGTCTTCGAGTCCCTGGGGCTACCGTGCCCGGCTTTAAATGGAACAGTAGCAAGTGGATCGAGCTCACTTCCGGGTGGACTGACAGACCGCGAGGTTGAGGTGCTTTCGCTTGTTGCTGCTGGATTCAGCAATCGAGATGTCGGTGAGCAGCTATTCATCAGCCCTCGAACGGTCGCGCGCCACCTTGAAAACATCTTTTTCAAGATTGGGGTGTCTTCGCGAACAGCCGCCGCAGCGTTCGCCATCGAGCACGGATTGACCAACCGGGGGGATGGGTAAATCGACCCATTCGGTCATCGTGCTGAATGGTATGTCCAACTGATGCTTTCAGGATTGCCTGAGCCTACGGTGAGTAGGCACGGTTTTCGTGCCTCTTTAACTCGTCACGACGGGGCTTCGCCAGAACTGTATGCCCGTCTGAAAGGAAGGCGTTCAATGGCAACCGCAACCAGATCACAGGGAGTTGCATTCGATATCGATGTGGAACCGCTCCGCAGCCGAGTGTGTGGCCGGGTGATCGAACCGCGCACGACGGACTACGATCAATCTCGAACAGTCTGGAACGGGACGATCGACAGGTACCCAGCAGTGATCGTGAAGCCTGACGACGAGCTGGACATCCAGCGGGCGATTGAGTTTGCGAGAGCATATGACCTGCCGGTATCCATTCGAGGAGGCGGACATAATGTTGCAGGGCTCGCTGTTTGCGACGGCGGCCTGACGCTCGATCTTTCTAGCATGAGATCCGTTCGTGTCGACCCGGTGCGCAAGCGAGCCTTCGTCGAAGGTGGGGGCTCTATGGGGTGATTTCGATGCGGCAACCGCCGAGTATGGAATGGCCACCACGGGTGGAGTGATTTCAAGTACAGGAGTCGGAGGTCTCACGCTTGGTGGGGGGATTGGCTGGCTGGTGGGTAAGCATGGCATGAGCATCGACAACTTGAAGGGCGCAAGCATCGTCACCGCATCCGGAGAAATCGTGAGGACCAATGAGGCGTCTCATCCGGACCTCTTCTGGGCAATCCGGGGCGGTGGCGGAAACTTCGGTGTTGCAGCGTCATTGGAATTTGAACTGCATAAAGTGTCGAACGTCCTGGCAGGGTATTTCATGTATCCCGTCGAGGACGCCAGAACGGTTCTCGAGTTTTATCGTGAGTTCACGTCGACCGCTCCCCAAGAACTTGGACTCTATTTCGAGATTTCATTCGAGCCAGAGTCGGCTTCGCGAGTGGTGGCCCTCGGGTTTTTCTGGCCCGATTCAGCAGAGCATGGATTGCGACTGGCAGAGAAAATCCGGGCGTTCAAGGAACCGATTGCTGAAGAAATCAACGTGATGCCATATGCCGACTGGCAAACCGCATTTGACGAGCAATTTCCGAGTGGGCGGCGGTACTACTGGAAAAGCTCAATGCTAACCGACATCGAGGCGCCTGTGATCGATACCATCGTTGATTTCGGTTCGGAGCCACCGCTGCATTTGAGTTCGATGGTGGTCGAGTGGTACCGAGGAGCAATGAACGACGTCGATCCGGCCGCTACAGCGTTCGAGGGTAGGGACGCACAATATCAGGTGATTGCGGTCGGAGCATGGGAGGAGGAGTCCAATGACGACGTCGGAAAGGAATGGGCCCGTACGGCCAACACTCAGATTGAGCCACACTCAATATCCGCATCATTTCTGAACTTCAACAGCGTTGAAGGCGGGAATCGGATCCGGCGGCAATACGGACAGAATTGGGATCGACTTGTCGACGTCAAACGCCGATACGATCCCGACAATGTCTTCCGTGTGAACAACAATATCCAGCCCGGTTGACTCGCTCGGGAGTGATGCTCGCCGTTGCTTCTACGCGCAGTTGCGCGTGACAGCAACGAGCGTGCGCCACTCTCTCATTCGTGTTTCGGTTTCACTTGTTCGTTTTGTCGATGCGGCTGCAGCTGGGGCATCTCTGAATGATTGACGATCGACATCATTCCCGCTGAGACATAAGCGCGCAGCTTTGCTCTTGAGTCTTCGATGTCGTTGTTTCGCAAGGTCAGCTGGCCAATGCGATCCTCAGGTGTGAAGCTCGCTTCGCCTCGTTCCATCGTCAGACGCGATGCATCGTAGGTGAGATTTTCCGATTCGGTGTTCAGGATGGAGTAATCGTTTCCACGCCGAAGGCGGATCGTCACTTCCCCGGTGACGAGACTTGCGACCCATCGTTGCAGCGACTCGCGCAGCATCATCGCCTGCGGGTCGAACCAGCGCCCCTGATAGAGGAGCCGACCCAGGCGACGTCCACTTTCCCGATATTGCTCGATTGTGTCTTCATTGTGGATCCCGGTGAGGAGGCGTTCATACGCAATATGAAGCAACGCCATGCCGGGAGCCTCGTAAATGCCACGGCTCTTCGCTTCGATGATTCGGTTTTCGATCTGATCGCTCATGCCAATTCCATGCCGACCGCCAATGGCATTGGCTTCGGTCAGAAGCGAAAGTGCATCCGGGTAGCCCTGGCCATTGATTGCGACCGGCACGCCTTCGTCAAATCGAATCGCAACGTCCTCGCTCGGGATCAGCAGATCATCCCTCCAAAACGGTTCGCCCATGATCGGGTTGATGATCGTGATTCCGTTCTCGAGATGCTCGAGATCCTTGGCCTCGTGGGTGGCCCCCAGGATGTTGGAGTCGGTTGAATAGGCCTTTTCGGCCGACATTTTATAGTCGAAACCGGCGCTTTCCATGTACGTCGACATCTCTGCTCGACCGCCCAGCTCATCAATGAATTGCTGGTCGAGCCAGGGTTTGTAGATTTTCAGATCGGGGTTGACCATGAGTCCATAGCGATAAAACCGCTCGATGTCGTTTCCCTTGTAGGTGCTGCCATCACCCCAGATGTTGACATCGTCTTCCTTCATCGCGGCGACGAGCATGGTGCCGGTTACGGCTCTTCCAAGCGGTGTCGTGTTGAAGTAGGTGACTCCAGCGGTCGAAATGTGAAACGCGCCGCACTGGATTGCTGCAATACCCTCATCGACAAGCTGGTGTCGACAGTCGATGAGGCGAGCCTTCTCTGCGCCATATGCGAGCGCTCGTCTGGGGATATCCTCGTAGTCTGATTCGTCCGGCTGACCAAGATTGGCCGTGTATGCGAAGGGTATTGCGCCTTTCGCTCGCGCCCAGTGCAACGCGGCACTGGTATCGAGACCGCCTGAGAAGGCCAGGCCGATCCGCTGCCCGACTGGAAGTGATCTGAGAATCGTTTGCACAAACCTTCCCCTGCTGTGTCTGATCGCTTCCTGTTCTGGAAGCGCCTTTGATGCTGACGCCTGAACTCCATAGTCGAGTCGGCAATCCATTCTAAGGCCTGTGCGCCACGTTCGATCGGCAAGTCAGGGATGGCTCAGGCGGCAGGAGTGTCGGCCTTTGAACACAAAGATCATTCTGCTTGTGCACATTCGGCGGCGGCCAGTTGCCATTCAACGGTCACTGCCGCGCCGCCCGCGCAAACGCTGGCCCCGGATTTCTGGGGCCAGCGCGGTTGCACGGGCTCGGTTTTGAAGCGCAGTTAGCGGTTCAAGGATCGGTACTTTCTAATTCCAAGCGGAACAAAGATCACCAAGATCACAGCTATCCAGATAAGGGTCATCAGGATCGGATTCTCTGACGGGAACCGATCAGACGCATAGGGATTCGGATTTCCCCAGAGCTCGCGGGTTGAAGCTGTTAAGGTGCTGACAGGGTTCCATTCAGCGATTGGCTGAAGCCACGTGGGTAGCGAGCTTGGTGGCACAAAGATGTTGGAAAGGAACGTCAGTGGCAAGATCGCGGTGAAAACGATCTGCTGAGCTGTTTCGACGGTCTTCATCGAAAGGCCGAGAAAAATCCCCACCCATGACATCGCAAATGTGTAGAGCATCAGCAGGCCTACGCCGAGAATGAAATCGGGGACTGTTCCATGCACCCGCCAGCCAACGGCCAAGCCACTGATCATCAGAACGATCAGGATGCCGAAGTTGTAGACAAGATCAAAAATAGCGCGTCCGCTCAGCACGGCCGAGCGGGCCATTGGCAGCGATCGGAAACGGTCGATGATCCCTTTCTGCATATCGTCGGTGATGCCGATGGCCGTGGTGCCGATCGCGAAGGTAACTGTTTGTACAAAGATTCCCGGCATCAGGAACTCACGGTAGGAGCCGCCGCCTGGCAAGGGAATCGCTCCGCCAAAAACGAACGCAAACAGCAGAACAAACATGATCGACTGGATCACCGCGAAGATCGCCAGCTCAGGAATGCGGGGCACCCGCTTCAGGTTGCGCCACGCCACCATAAATCCATCGCTTACGGTCCGATTGAGACCCGATCGGTCCCGGATTCCGAATGATTCCGAGCTCATTCACTGCTCCTTGCCTGATTGCCGTTTGATCCGTTTCCCATTTCCGCGGAATGCCCTGTAAGCGTCAGGAAGACGTCATCGAGAGTGGGCCGCCGAAGCCCGATATCGTCGATCGCGATTGCATGTGCATTAAACGCGTTGATGACAGCCGAGAGTCGTTCGACTCCGCCATATGCTGGCGCGGTAATTTTTCGGGTGTGTTCATCGATGGTGCAGTCGCCATCATCACGATCACCAAGGAGCGCAACTGCTCGTTGCAGGTCATCAGATTCGCTGACGACAATCTCGATGCGCTCGCCCCCGATCTGTGACTTCAACTGGTCTGCGGTTCCGCGGGCAATTATCCGGCCATGGTCGACTACGGCGATACTGTGGGCCAGCTCGTCCGCTTCCTCCAAATACTGGGTGGTGAGCAGGATCGTTGTGCCTTCTCTGACTCGCTCTCTGATGACCTCCCACATGCCCAGCCGACTGCGTGGGTCAAGCCCCGTAGTAGGCTCATCGAGTACGAGCAGCCTGGGGCGCCCCGTCAGGGCACCCGCCAGGTCGAGTCGCCGCCTCATCCCTCCGGAATATGTTTTCACGATTCGGCTACCCGCTTCGATCAGGTCGAATTGCTCGAGCAACTGATCAGCTCGCAGCCAGGCATCTGACTTTGACAACCCGTAGAGGCGGCCAAAGAGAAAGAGATTTTCGCGCCCGGTGAGGTTCTCATCAACGGAGGCATACTGCCCTGAGAGTCCGATCATGCCCCGGACCTGCTCTGCCTGCCTGACAACATCGTAGCCTCCGACCCTGGCACTGCCTGAGTCTGGATGTAGCAGGGTCGCCAGTATTCTGACCGTCGTCGTCTTCCCGGCTCCGTTTGGGCCAAGCAGTCCAAGTACGGTGCCTTCTTCAACGGTTAAGTCGAGACCGTCGAGAGCTTTCACTTCTGTCTTGCCCGTTTTGTATTTCTTGACGAGTCCCTCTGCCTCGATCAATAGCCGGCCACTCCGCCGCCCTGGCGGGGCCAGACCATCCTGAGTGATTCTCGGAACAGCCATCGTCTCCCCCATTGCATTCCCTTCCTGAAACGTTTGCAGCGACACAAGTGCAAGAGTAGAACACATGTACTCTTTTCATGTCAAGCATGACTCTGACGGCAACGGTTCGCAGCCGGTTCCCAAAGTGAGTCGCTTCGGGCATCCTCGATTCGACAGATTTCGCGAAGCCGTTATTGATTGCTCAATAGTGTGAGATCATCAGGTTCGGCCAACATGCAGGAATGTGGGGCAGCGGAAGGACGAGGGAGAAGAGACGCAATGGCATTCAATGTGAAGCATCGAGGCAAACTTTCGTATTACTTTCATGGAGACCGCCCGGTGCTTTCGGCGCTTGTCACCGAGCAACAACCAGATGGTGATCTCAAGATCTACTTTGCTGGTCTGACCGGCGGCTATTCCGCTCAAAGCGTGCTGGAACGAGACGAACTGGTCACCATGGATCCCCATCGGGAGATCCCGCTCGTGTTCGAGTCGTGGGAGCGCTGGTTGAAGGAAGCG
>JBGTJM010000384.1:0-3522 GCA_041745115.1 Thermomicrobiales bacterium | reverse complement strand
GACCTCAGCGCGTTCGATGGCATCCAGCGCATCAGGCAGGGCAGCGGCCGAGCCAGCTCCCTTGAATCTGATGCCATCAACCTGGTCCTGCTGCCTACGCCTCACAAAATAGTCCTGAAATGCCAAAGGCCCATCGGGAGTCACTACGATCGTTTCCACAATGTCGTTGGTCATCGGTAAAATCGATGATCTGACACCCAACCCTCCGGTCATCATCGCAGTGATTGCAGAGAGAACATGGCCCTTCTTGAGAGCGTCTGTTCGCACGATGTGCGTTCCAAGATCCTGGTCTCCGACCATGAACCACCCTGGACCCAGGTACCGCTCGATGGAATCCAGTGTGACTCGAGTATCTCCTTCGATCCCCCACCCTGTCACTGGGTTCGCCAGACCGGAGAGCGTGTACATCACCGTGTCCAGGTCGGGACATATGCGCAATCCAAAAAGTTCGAAATCGTCTGCAGTGTTCACGACAACGGTGATCGGCGCCTGGTTTGCCATTTCCAGACCATGTGCCATCTTCGCACCGCCGACCCGCCCGCGAGCGCCACGATCATCTTCTGTCGCCCAAGTGATCGAGCGTCACCTAATCAAAGCCATGAGCATCTACATGCGCCGCAACGAGCGTAAGGTTGATTCGGTGCTGGATCGCATATTCTTCTCGCATTTGTCGGTCTGCTTCTTGCTCGCCCACGTATCGGGTCGTTATCTTTCTCATTCCAGACTGCCCGTTTTCGGGATCGTAATCGATCTCGATCTGGCCCCGCACCGCAACATATCGCTGGCCTTCTTCGACGCAGAAAGACGCCTGAGGGTTCCTGCTGAGGTTGCGTTCTTTGGTTCTTCGATTCCGTGTATTCATCACGATGTTGTCGGCTTCTCGTCGATACCACATGACAGTCTGCTGGATCGAACCATCGTCGTTTATCGTAGCGAGTACGCCGAACCGATCCTCATCCAGGAACTCGCGCACTTCCTTGCTCCAAGCCAAAAGATCACCTCACGCATTCTCATCAACTCGACCGGCGCCTCGAGCATTGGTGCGGCAGCACAAGCCCCTGCTCATCCTGAGACAATACCATTTGGGACACTTCAAGAGGAGGAGCCTTGCTCAATGTCCGACGACGACCAGGGGAATGGCATCTGGCTGGATAGTGTCAATTTCGCCGCAGCGCGGGCGCCACTTGCACTTTCGATCGACATCGGTTCTTCGTCGATCCGATCGATGGTTTTCGACTGCGATGGACGCTCGATTGCCGATTTTTCCGTTCAGATTCCGTACGAGCTGGATAGCGGCGACGACGGACAGGTGACGATCGACGCAGACCGCGTTCTTCACACCACGGTCGCTTGCATCGATGGGTCGCATGCGGCGCTTCTGCAGCACAACGCATACGTCTCAGTAGTGGGCGTTTCCTGTTTCTGGCACAGCCTGCTTGGTCTAAACGAAGACGGCGAACCATCGACTCCTGTTTACCACCTGGCCGACAATCGCTCCGCGGACATCGTGGACAATTTGCGGTTGAAGCTCGACGAGCACGCCTGGAAACGCGTTGTTGGAACCCGTTTTCATTCCAGCTACTGGCCCGCCAAACTGCTGTGGCTGCGCAATCTTCGGCCGGAAGCCGAACGACAGGTGACGACCTGGGTTTCGATTGCGGATTACCTCTCCGCCCAGCTCAACGGGGAAACCCGTACCTCCCTGTGCATGGCCTCTGGAACCGGCATGTGCGACCTGTCATCCGGCGAATGGTCGCTGCCCCTGTGCAACGAACTTGGAGTGCCGTCCAGCGCGTTGCCCACAATCGTTGATCGCATGGATGCGCTCACGTTGCAGGAGCCATGGAGGAGTCGCTGGCCGATGTTCAGAGACGCGCAGTGGTTCCCTCCACTCGGAGACGGAGCCTGTGCAAACGTAGGTTGTGGGGCGACGTCGCAACGGCGCATTGCCGTCACGCTTGGCACCACCGGGGCGATGCGGGTGATGTCTGCCAGCCGTGTGGGCGAGCCGGTTAAGGTCCCGGACGAGCTCTGGACGTATCGGCTCGATCGCTCCTCGATTTTGCACGGAGGAGCAATAACCAATGGCGGGAGCTGGCTCGATTTTCTTCGGGAGGTCATCAGGGATGTTGACGCATCGGTGCTGGACGATGCATTTGCCAGCGAACCGGCTGCTCACGGTCTCACCGTTCTTCCGTTTCTGGCAGGTGAACGATCTCCCATCTGGAATGATCGGGCCAGAGCGGTCATTGCCGGTCTGGATTCCACGACAACAAGAACCGATCTCATTCGCGCTGGCCTTGAGTCCGTTACTCATCGATTGGCTCTTGTGTATACGGCAATAGCACCCGTCGCTGACGAGGACCACCAGGTCGTGGCGAACGGTGCTGCACTTCTCAAATCCCCGGGTTGGCAGCAGATTGTCTCAGACGCATTGGGTCACGAACTGGTAGCGCTTCCGGCACCACTGGAAGCATCGGCGCGAGGTGCGGCACTTTGTGCGCTCGAAGCCGCTGGACTCATTCCCGACCTCGACACGAGTGCCGATCCTGTAAAGGATGCAAAGGTCCTGACTCCTGACTTGTCAGCAACAAGGGTTTACCGGCGTGAGCGGGATCGGCAGGAAAAGTTGCGAGAGTTGCTCTACCCTGGTTCGACATCCTGGGACGCCTGACCATACCTGGAAAAGGCTCTTGCCACGACTGCTAGACTCCATTCTGCGTCGTACCGTTGTACCCGATCTATGCGCCGGAAAACAGGAGCTTCGATGAGCACAGAGGGACGCTTGCTAGCAATCTTCGCCCACCCAGACGACGAGTCATTCACCTGCGGAGGAACGCTTGCACTGGCGCGACAGCAGGGATTGGAGGTCGCAGTAGTTTCCGCTACACGCGGCGAAGTCGGCGAAATCGCAGCTGGCGTGGATGCCACGCCAGCAACGCTCGGTGCAGTTCGCGAAGCCGAGCTCCGCTCTGCGATGCTGGAGCTGGGGATCGACGATGTCCGATTTATCGGCTACCGCGACTCAGGCATGGCAGGCACGGCCGACAACGACCATCCGGACGCTCTGGCAAAGGAATCAATCGAGAATCTTGCTGACAAGATCCTCAGCATTTTCGACGATTTCTCCCCGTCCATCGTGGTGACGTTTGATCATGAAGGGATCTACCGCCACCCTGACCACATAGCCGTTCACCAGGGCGTGGTGTCGGCCGTAAGGATGGCCGACCGAAACATGCAACATCATCGACCGGACTGGCTTTTGTTTGCGGTGGTTCCCCGAGAGTTCTTCCTTAAAGTCTGGAATAGACCGGGAAATCCTTTTGAAGCGGTGCCGTACGACCAGCTCATCACCATGGGTACGCCAAGAAACGAAATCACCCACATCAACGACGTCTCGGCCTTCAAAGAAGCGAAACTGGCTGCCATCCTCGCCCATCGCTCACAGTTTGGTGACGAAGGCATCGCTTCTCAGCTCGACGATGACACGGCAGAGCTCATGCTCACGTTCGAGCACTTCAA
>JBGTJM010000383.1:0-6088 GCA_041745115.1 Thermomicrobiales bacterium | reverse complement strand
GGATGACGGTCTTTCCCGGCGGGGCGATTATTCTGACAGTCGTGGGTATCAATCTGCTGGGAGACTGGTTGCGTGATACGTTCGATCCGAGTCTGCGGAACCGATAGTTGCTGATGGAGGACGGATGAACCAGGACCTTGCCGTGTCTGCGGTGCTCGATCAGATCGACTCAATGCGAGAAGAGATACTGGGCACACTTGCCGACGTTGTGAGAATACCGAGCATCACGCCAAAGTATCCTGGCCTCGACTACGACCAGGTCGTTGGTGGCGAAACCCGGTGCAACAAAGCTCTGCTTCCTACGTATGAGGCTGCTGGATGTGAGATCGACATTTGGGCGGAGGAGCCGGGTCGGGACAATCTGGTCGGAGTGGTAAAGGGGACGGGTGGTGGACGGTCGCTCATTCTGAATGGGCACATCGATACGGTGCCGCCTGGTCAGCCGGAGACCTGGAAGTGGGGAGACCCCTGGAGCGGCCGAATTGAAGGCGGCAAGCTATACGGGCTCGGCTCGACCGATATGAAAGCCGGAATCGTGGCAATCGCCAAGGCAGCAGAAGCTCTGAAGCGCGCGGGCATTGCTCTGCAGGGTGACCTGATTCTCGAAAGTGTGGTCGGCGAAGAGTCGATGGACCATGAGTGTGGCGTAACCGCCACCGTTCGGCGCGGATACTCTGCCGACGCGGCAATCGTGGCCGAACCCACGGGATTCCCGGGTCCGCCAGCGATCGCGCCATGTTCGGCTGGGGTGTTCTGGCTGCGTGTGACAGTACCCGGTAAGGCAACGCATGTGATGGTGCGAGGAAGTCTGATCTGGCCAGGCGGAGAGGGGGCGCGATACGGAGTTAATGCGATAGACAAAGGGTTCTCCGTATACGAAGCGATGCGGAAGCTCGAAGCAGATTGGGGGATGACCAGAAATCACTCACTGTTCCAACCGGGACACTTCAATCTCGGTGTGAATCTGATGACTGGACGCCCGCCGGGTCCGCCCGTGCCGTTCATCGTTCCGAATGAATGCGTGCTGGACTACATCGTGATCTACAGGCCCAATGACGATCCTGATGAAATCAAGCAAGAAGTAACTGCCTTTCTGGACAGCGTTTTCGATCAGGATCCGTGGCTGAAGGAGCACAGGCCGACCCTTGAGTGGAATCACGAATGGCCTCCTTATGACACGCCGATCGACCATCCGATTTGTCTCACGCTGGCTGATGCCCACCAATCGGCTCTCGGCAGGAAGGCACCGATTGAAGGATTTCCTGCAGTCGATGATGCGACATACCTGCAGCGGGGTGGAGTCCCGTCCGTCAGTTATGGGCCGGGAAACCTGATGCACGCACACGCGGTAAATGAGCACATTGAATGCGATGAGGTGATCAATGCGTGCAAGGTCTATGCGACCACGGCCATGTCATGGTGTGGATTAGCGGAGGGGAACTGATCTATTCGACGCAGATTGCAAGGAGTCCTGGATGGTTGATGACAGCTCGATGTCTGACGCCTTGATGTAGCAATTGAATACGCAGGCGAGAGGAGTACACAAAACCTTGAGTAGTTCAGAAGGAACCGTTCATCCTTACATACCCAACACCGCTCCGGCAGTCCGCCGGGCCATGCTGGATGCCGTAGGTGTCGAACGCACGGACGACCTCTATGATGCGATTCCGGAAGGGTTGAAGCTCAACCGGGAACTGGATCTGCCACCGCCGATCCTGTCCGAGCTCGATTTGAAGCGAAAGGTTGGAGGGCTGCTGAAGCTCAACCGACCGGCTACTGATGTTCTGAGTTTTCTTGGTGGGGGCTGCTGGCAGCACGATATTCCGGCAGTGTGCGATGAAATCAACAGCCGGGCTGAGTTTCTCACCGCCTATGGTGGCGACACGTATGCGGACCTCGGCAAATACCAGGCGATTTTCGAGTTTCAGTCGATGATGGGCGAGCTGGTTGGGATGGAGATGGTCAGCGCCCCTGTTTATGACTGGGCCGCGGCAATGACCAGTGGCCTGATGATGGCGGGCCGGATCACGGGCCGGCGCCGCACGCTGGTGTCGGGCTCCGTTTCCAGTGAACGTTGGTCGCAGCTCAATACCGCTGCTGAGCCCTGGCTCGAGGCCGAACGACTGCGATTCGATCCCGATACCGGGTTGATGGACCTCGAAGACCTGCGATCCCGGATGGGTAAAGATGTTGCCGCGATCTACGTCGAGGTCCCGTCCTATCTGGGAGTTGTCGAGCATCGGCTGCGAGAGATTGGCGAGATTGCTCACAGCGCAGGCGCGCTGCTGGTGGTTGGGGTCGATGCTATCTCACTTGGCGTTCTGGCGGCTCCGGCCGACTATGGCGCCGACATCGTCGTCGGCGAAGGGCAGGCGCTCGGTGTGCACATGATGTACAGCGGCGGCCTTTTCGGCTTCATTGCGTCGAGGGATACCCCTGAGTATGTGGCGGAGTACCCGTACCTGATGGTGTCGATCGCTCCTGGACGGACAGACGGAGAATGGGGATTTGGCTGGTCGACGATGGAGCGCACGTCGTATGACTTGCGCGAGTCCTCGCCTGACTATACCGGAACCACCCAGTGGCTCTGGGGGATCACTGCAGCAGTCTATCTTTCGTTGCTGGGTCCAACAGGATTGCGAGAGGTTGGTGAAGGGATCATGCAGCGGTCGCACTATGCGATGAGAAAGCTTGACGGGCTGAAGGGTGTGCGAGCGCCGCTGCTCGAAGCTCCGCACTTCAAGGAGTTTGTTGTCAACTTTGATGAAACGGGTCTGACGGTTGCAGAGATCAATCAGCGGTTGCGTGAACGTGACATTTTCGGTGGCCATGATCTGAGCAGCGAGTTCCCGGAACTGGGACAGAGTGCGCTCTATTGCGTTACTGAGGTTCACACGCGTTCAGATATCGAGAGGCTGGTTTCGAGTGTGGCGGAGGTGACGGGATGAATCGACTGCGAAACTTTCACGCGGCACGGTGGGACGAGCCGCTGATCCTGGACAAAGGAAGTCCCGGAGAGCGGGGCTATATTCCGCCAGCGGTCGAGCCCGAGATCAGCGATGCCGTAGGAAACCCATGGTCGTTGATCCCGGAGGAGATGCGACGGAGCGAGCCGCCCAGGCTGCCGGAAATGGCTCAGCCCTCGGTGCTACGTCACTATCTGCGGCTGTCTCAAATGACGATGGGATGCCATATCACCCCTGACGCCAGCCTTGGGACGTGCACGATGAAGTACAGCCCGCAGGTGAACGAGCATCTCGTGCGCATGCCTGAAATGAGTGATCTTCATCCCTTGCAGGACGACGAAACGACCCAGGGCATTCTGCGAATCATCTATGAGTTTGAGCAGATGCTCTGTGAGATCTCAGGAATGGATGCATTCACGTTCCAGCCCGCAGGTGGGTCACAGGCAATCTTCGCGAATGCCTGCATTATTCGAGCGTATCACCGAGATCGAGGTGAGGCTGATCAGCGAAACGAGATCATCTCAACGGCGTTCTCCCATCCGATCGACTGTGCAGCTCCAGCGGTGGCGGGGTTCCGGGTGATAACGCTGATGCCGGGGCCGAAGGGATACCCGGAGCTCGATGCGCTGAAAGCGGCCGTGTCGGAGCGAACGGCTGGCTTGATGATGACCAATCCGGAGGATACGGGCATTTTCAATCCCGACGTCGAGGCGTTCACGCGCACCGTGCATGAAGCAGGTGGTCTCTGTGCCTACGATCAGGCCAATGCGAACGGGATCCTGGGCGTCACTCGGGCCAGAGACAACGGATTCGACCTCTGCCAGTTCAACCTGCACAAGACCTTTTCTGTACCGCATGGATCAACGGGTGGATCTTGCGGAGCAGGTGGGTGTACCGAAGAGATTGCCAAGTATCTGCCGTCACCGATGGTTGTATTCGATGGCGATCGGTACGCGTGGGATCATGACCGGCCACAAAGCATCGGCAAAATTCGTTCGTTCCATGGGAATGTGCAGGCAGTGCTCCGATCGTATGCGTGGGTTCTGGCGCATGGTTCGGCGGGATTGCGGCAAGTGGCCGAGACGGCGGTGCTGAACAATAACTACTTGCAGTCTCTGTTGAGCAAGGTGCCGGGTGTGTCGATCAAGTACGACGCCGACGGTCACCGACTGCAGGAAGTCCGCTACAGCTGGGAACCGCTCCTCGAAGAAACGGGCGTGGGTACGGAGGATGTGCGTCGGCGGATGGTCGACTTTGGGTTGCAAGGGTATTTCACGAGTCATCATCCCGTGCTGATACCTGAGCCATTCACGCTCGAACCGTCGGAGACGTGGTCGAAAGACGACCTCGACGAGTACGGCACCGTGCTTTCGTATATTGATGGTGAGGCGCGAACCGATCCGGAACAAGTACGGAACTCTCCATATTCGGCTTCAGTGCACCGAGTGCACGAAGACGCGGTGAACACGCATGATCAGTGGGCGATGACCTGGAGAGGCTGGAAGCGCAAATACGGTGATAAGGCAACGATGGTGGGCAAGGCGGGCGACTGATTTTGCTGCAG
Source organism: Thermomicrobiales bacterium (assembly GCA_041745115.1). Lineage (GTDB taxonomy): Bacteria > Chloroflexota > Chloroflexia > Thermomicrobiales > UBA6265 > JAHBVL01. Next base: position 1,558 of record JBGTJM010000383.1, on the reverse strand, counting down.
CGAACCGTAGCCTCGTTCATATGGATGGCGAACGAAGACATGTGGTTCAAAGGCGGTCTGGCGGATAGCTGGTGAGAGAGCGAGGGTGCTCAGGTTTGGATCGAAACGGTGTGAGCAGGGTGCCGAGAGTCGGACTGATTATCAATCCGATCGCCGGAATGGGGGGACGTGTTGGCCTGAAGGGCACCGACGGAATTGATGCCGTTGAGCGAGCTCGCGAGCTGGGCGCCGAGCCGGTGGCTCCTGCCCGAACCAGAGTTGCGCTTGAGAATCTGCTGGAGAAGTTCGACGGACGGATCGAGTTCATTGCGCCGGCCGGGTTGATGGGGGAGGAGGTATGCCGGGATTGCGGTATTGACCTGATGGTGGTCAGCGGGCCACCAGCAACATCAACTGGCCCGGAGGACACACGAGCTGCCGCCAGGGAGATTGTCGGGCGAGGGGTCGATCTACTGCTCTTTGCTGGTGGCGACGGCACCGCACGCGATCTACACGAGGTCGTGGGCACGTCGATCCCAGTTCTGGGCATTCCCACTGGCGTCAAGATGCACTCATCGGTGTTTGCAACGACCCCCAGGGCAGCCGGGGAGCTGGCGGCTCATTTTCTGGCGTCGGCGGGCCAGCCCTGCAGAGAGTCAGAAGTGATGGATATCGACGAAGATGCCTTTCGGCAGGGCCGAGTCTCAGCGCGGCTCTATGGGTATCTGAGCGTGCCATTCGAGCGAGGCCTGGTGCAGAGTCTCAAGGGTGGGAGTGGCGCGACTGGCGAGGCGGATCTGGCGGGAATCGCAAGCGACATCGCTGAGCGAATGCGAGATGGCGCACTGTGGATTCTTGGTCCAGGAACGACTACTCGGGCTATTGCTGAGTGCATGGGTGTGCGCAAGACGCTTCTGGGAGTCGACTGCTATGCCCTCGGAGAGGTTGTTGCTCTCGACGCGACCGAGCATGACATCCTCAGGCTTCTCGATGGCGCTCCCGCCAGAATCGTCGTGACCCCAATTGGTGGACAGGGATACATCTTCGGGCGTGGCAATCAGCAGATCAGCCCGGCGGTGATCCGTCAGGTTGGAAAGAGCAACGTCGTGATTGTGGCTGCCAATGCCAAACTGGCTGGTTTGGGGGGAGAACCGCTGCTTGTGGATACTGGCGACCCTGAACTTGATGCAGAACTGGCGGGATATGTGCGAGTGGTAACTGGCTATCATCAGGAATCGATGCAACGCGTGGCGTAGACGCCGAACCGTTTTTCGTAGCGCTTCAAGTGCGGAAGATCCGAAAGGTGGGAGATTGAAGATCTCTGCTGTGGAGGCGATGCTGGTCGATATCCCATTTCGGGTGCCATTCGTTGTATGGCGCGGGGCGATCACGTCCAAACATCATGTGGTCGTGAATATCTCGACCGATACAGGGCTAGTCGGATGGGGTGAGGCCTCGCCATTTCTGTACTACGCACCGGAAACAGCGAGTGACGTCGTTTCGATGGTCAGGGATGTGATGGCTGATGAGCTGCTCGGACTCGACCCGCGCGACATTCGGGCGATTGTCGACCGGTTCT
>JBGTJM010000382.1:0-13717 GCA_041745115.1 Thermomicrobiales bacterium | reverse complement strand
CGTCACCGGCATAGACCGGTCCGAAGCTATGCTTGATCGAGCCCGAGCGAGGGCGGCCAGTTCATCATCGAGTTCGAACGCCGATTTCAGGTTGGCTGATATGGTCGATGCCGGGTCAGTCTCGGGTGGCCCTTTCGGACTTGTCATCATGGCACTTGGTGCCTTGAGTCATTTGGCCACCCAGGCACTTCAGCTCAGTGCTCTGCAAGCTGCCCGGAAAGCACTCGATCCTCGAGGTCTTCTCCTTATCGATGTCTTCCACGCGTCGCCATCCCGTCTGCAAACGCTCGACGGAGGCGTCGGCATGGATGGAGCATGGACGCTTCCCGATGGCACGGAAGTCGAGCGATACTCGACCCATTCCGTGCATCCTGCCTCTCAGACCATCCAGACCCGGATCTGGTACGAGACCATCGATAGCTCCCGATCTGTTCGACGCGCGTCGACCCAAATGACCCAGCGGTACGTCTCTCCTGGAGAGCTTCAGTTGATGCTGGACCGAGCCGGCTTTGAGGAAGCAGTGCTCTACGGTGGGTACGACCTCGAACCATTCGACGACTTGTCTGATCGACTCATCGTAGCCGCAGAAGCGACCAAAACTCGCTAATCGGCAGTCCATTCGACGCGAGCGGTTCGGTTCAGGAGAAGCAGGTCCGCCAGGACCAGCGAGAGCATCGCTTCCGCAACTGGCACCGCCCGTGGGCAGACCGACGGATCGTGGCGTCCTTCAACCACAATCGTTTGCGGAACGAGGTGCTTGTCCACCGTCTGCTGCTCTTTCGCGACAGACGATGTTGGTTTCACGGCGATTCGGACGACGATTTCCTCTCCGGTCGACAATCCTCCAAGCATGCCTCCAGCATTGTTCGAAAGAGTCCTGACCTTCCCGTCTTCGACGGTGAATCCATCGTTCGAGTCCGATCCGCGCTGTCGTGTCACTGCAAATCCTTCGCCGATCTCCACCGCCTTCACAGCTGGAATGCTGAGCATCGCCTGGCCGATCTTGGCGTCGATCTTGTCGTAGATTGGTTCGCCCAGGCCAACCGGCACCCCTATCGCGCGAACTTCGACAATTCCGCCCAGCGAGTCATTGTCAGCCTTGGCATCACCGATTGCATCGATCATCTGCTGCGCAGCAACCGGGTCAGGACAGCGAACAAGATTTTCCTCGATCGCATCTCGATCGAACGTCTGCATCTCGATGCCACCCAGTTCACGCACGAAGCCGTAGACCTCACATCCGACATGTGCAAGAAGCTTCCGCGCGATCGCTCCAGCGGCGACGCGGCCCCATGTCTCCCGCGCGGAAGACCGCCCACCGCCTCGGTGGTCCCGGTGCCCATACTTTGCCCAATAGGTAAAATCCGCGTGGCCCGGGCGGAACACATCACGCAGATTCTCGTACTTCGACGAATCAACATCCGCGTTGTACGTAATCATCGAAATCGGCGCACCAGTAGTCATCCCCTCGAACACTCCCGACAGGATCTCAGCCCGGTCTCGCTCATTCCGGGGCGAAGTCACTTTGCTTTGGCCCACTCGGCGCCGGTCGAGCTGAAGCTGAATGTCGTCGGTTGAGAGCGACAATCCAGCTGGGCAGCCATCGACCACCACGCCGAGCGCCGGTCCATGGGACTCACCCCAGGTCGTTATCTTGAAGAGCCTCCCAAACGTGCTTCCCATTGAGCGCAGTCTTTCCTGTCGCGGCTGTCAATTGCCGAAAACGCCATTCAAAGCCTGAATGGTCAAAGCGTTACAGATATGCTCCGTAAACCCGATAGTTGTTCTGCCGGGTTCGGCGAAATCCTAACCGCTGATACAGTCGCTGTGATTTCCAATTGGACTCCTGAGTGCTCAGCCCGACTGTCGTCGCACCATCCTGATGGAGAAGCCCGAGTGCTGCAGCCATCAGTTCCTTGCCCATGCCACCTCCCTGCATCTCTGGTAGCACCGCAATGCGATCGATATGCCCCCATAGCCCAAAGCTCGTGAACCCGAGGTATGACACCAATCTTCCCCCGACGCGATGTCCAACTATCCGGACCGACGGGTTCTCCAGATAATCGATGAACTCATCGCTATTGTTGATCCAAAGCCACGGAAAGGCCGCGTTGTCAACTCCGACAAGATCGGGAATATCGTCTACATCCAGCGAATGCAGATTGTCCGGATACGCGCCAGACCATGCAGAATCGAAGGTATTTATCTGACGTTCATACGGAACCACGCTATCCAGCAGGTCGAGCCCAAGCGCTCCGTAGAATGCGGGATTTCGCCGCTCATCCCATTCCAGCATCAGAAACGCCGCTGCGCCCAATCGTGCACTTTGGCGCATCGCCTCCAGGATCAGCTCGCGTGCCATGCGCACACTTTTCATACCAACAACCGAGGCGACATCGTGGCGGTGCCTCCAAGGGCCAACGACAATCACTTCGAGACTTCTACTGTCCCACAGCGATCGCCCCGGATAACTCCTCACCACCCGCTCGATGGCCCCTACATCGAAATCCGCGTCCAAACGGCTCCGCATTCGAACAATATCCGCAAGAGTCAACGAACGAATCGTAGACACTGTCGGGTTCTCTATGGTCATCGAGCCAGACACGTCCCTCACTCAAGACACAACGCGGACATCGTCGAGATAAAGGATTCCGAGAGGCGACACCATCAGACCTTCCACCCACGGACGGATCAGCACATAGGAAACATCGTTGTAGAGCGGAATCACCACTGCTTCATCGATGAGAATCTGATTGGCACGGTGATAAAGCTCGACCCGCGATGCGGGATCCTGCTCCAGTGATGCTTCGAGCATAAGCTGATCGAACTGCGCGTTCGAAAATCCAACATAGTTGTCTGCGGCATCGGAGCCAAAGAGCGTCAGTAGAAACGTTTCCGGATCGGGATAGTCCGCGCCCCAGTACAACAGGTAGCTTGGAAACTCCTTGCTCGCAAGGCCGTTGAGATAACTCAGCCAGTCGACAACGACAACCTGCACCTCGATGCCCAGATCTCGCTCGATCACATCTCTGAACGACTCTGCCCGATCCGGCACCGCGGTGAACACCCGAACTGGTGGAACGGCATCGGCGCTACCGTAGCGAGACTGCTCGATCAACACCCGCGCAGCATCGAGATCGTATGATCGATCGACCGGCCAGCTCTCGACACCGAGCATGCCACCAGGAACGAGTCCGTCGGCAACTTCTACGCGGCCATTCAGGCTGACGCGTGCAACACTTTCGTGCGGGAATGCGAGGCCCAGAGCTCGCCGAATCAGCGGATCGTCCAGAGGTTCACTATCGGTTCGAAACGCAATGTACTCGACAGCAAAAAGCGGCGATTGAACGAGGTCCACACTCATCGGATTCTGCGGGTCCAGGATGCGCTCGATGTTGAAAGAGTCAACGCCAATGACATCGATCTGCCCGGTTTCATAGAGGTTGAGCCCTCCGAAAGCAGCCGTACCTGTCCGAATCCGCACCTCATCGAGTGTCGGCATACCAAGCACGAAGTGCTCATTCGGTACGAGCACAAGCTCTGCATCCGACGCGTACGTAGCCACAGCAAATGGGCCGCTCGAATTCGGCGACTGCCACCACTCCGATCCCAGGGTGAGGTCGTTTGCATCAATGACTGAAGCCGGGACAGAAGCAAGTCTGAGCAGAAATGTCGATCGGGGTCGGACGAGCTCGATTTCGAGCTGACGCTCATCCAATGCGCGCACACCAGCGAGTTCGTCGGTTTCTCCGGCCAACAAACTCTCTGCTCCGGCAATGTCAGCGAGAAACGTCGGCCCGCTGAGTCGGCTCGCATCTCCTCCTGCAGTGGCTGGATCGAGAGATCGCCTCAGGGAGAACGCCACATCCGATGCAGTGATAGTCGCCCCACTGTAGAATCGCGCACCTTCTGCCAGTACGAATCGGTAAGTGAGTCCGTCGTCGGATATCTCGTAGGACTCTGCCAGGGCGGGAACTGCGTTCAAATCGTCATCAAAGCGCATGAGCCCGGCAAACATCTGGCGAGCCAGAAACATTGTGCCCAAATCGCGAACAAGGGCCGGATCGAGCGTAGGGATCTGCAACGGTCCAACCATTCGCAAGGTGTTTCCGGGAGAGGATTGCAGGGCGAACGGCCCGCCTTGCGAGTCACCCTGTGCTGAAACAACCGGAGGTCGCCCGTCAGGGCGTCGCTGGTCCGCAGCCGCCAGCGCCATCACGCCAGGAAAGAGCACTGCGAGGGTCAGGGCGATGAAGAACATGTTGCGAATCAGACTGGCAGGATGTCGGTGACCGAAACTCATGGTGCGATTGTATTGGGTCACCGATCCAACTACCAACCAGACCTGATCGAAACAAGGCGTTGGATCATGGACAGTCTCAGCGCCAGGATTCGATCTACGATCTCGAGTTGTGCTCCAGTCGCCATGTCTCCACTGCGCGCAATGCCAGATCCACCGCGTCGGCCTCGCTGACAACGCCCGTGTCGACAACAAGGCTGGCCGCTGCAATGGCGTTTCTTAGGCGCTCGATCTGATCGAGGTATACCCGCTCTCGCCATGCCGGCCCACGCCGATCTCTCACGACTTCGAGGTCAGCTTCAAGACAGATCAGAAGATCGGGTTGCTGGTGAGCCCACAGATCGAGCACAACGCTGTGCTCCTGCGCGACCGAATACGCGTCCACGCCATTTCGCCGCAGATTCGCCACCAGGGTCGACTTGCCCGACGCGCACGGACCAACCACAGCCACCTTTGGAGGAGAAACGAATCGCTCAGGACCGACACCAATCGATCCTCGCTGTTCGCCAGCTTTCATGGAAGCGGAATGCTCATGTCGATCCGGCGCACGATGGTTTGTTCGGAGTGCTCGCGGATCAGCATCACCACAACAGACATATCGTCCAACGGCCGTCCATGATCTCGCGCCACCGCTTCGTTCAGGATCAATGTCGCAAGTTCATGAGCTGTCGACGGTAGCTGGCTCTGGTCAGTGAGCAACGCCTCAACATCGAACGTTCCTTTTCGAACTCGATTGCCGGCGCCATGGATACCGTCTGACATGCTGACAACAGACAAGCCCGCAGTCATCGGAAACTGCAGAACCGTTGGTCGCGTGAAATGGTACAGACCCACGGCACTCGACTCCACATGCAGCGTTTCAACACCATCTCTGTCGACAACGACCAGAGGCGTGCCAGAATTGCGAGTCACAATAATTTGCCTGGTCTTGAGATCTGCTGAGAGAATATCGACGGTCGCTGAAACCTTCCCACCTCGAAACGCGAAAAGCGAGTCGTGAACAGCTCGCGCCACTACGCCGTCGCGAACTCCATTCTTGAGCAGGCTGACAGCTTGCGACGTGACCTGCAAGCTCAGCGATTTCGCGGCAGCGCCACTACCCTGGCCATCGACGAGCACTGCCGAGAATCCGCCGGTTGGACGCTCAACAAATTCAACCGTGTCTCCACTCTCTCGACTGGCGTACTTGTTTGTCTTCGCCGTTGACAGTTCAATAATCAGGCCCATTTTGAGACGCTCCGTAGCCCACGTTCACACACCACCTGAAGGAGCTGGCTGCAGGGATCCAGTTCTCTCCATTGGAGCATACTATTGGCTGTGGGATGATTTCGCGCCGCGGCCAGGAGCATTCTCGACTCCAGAGGTGCTACCGAGGTCGCCAATTCCCATCCGATCCAGATAGAGTCGTGCTGTATTGCCACTTCGAAAACCGTCAGCCACCATGCCTTCCACCGCAAATCTTCAGCAGCTTGTGCAAAATCTCGCGCGCCTCAACCCTTCGGTTCACTCTCACGGCACGAGAGTTCTTGAGTTGGCTCGTCAGGTAGTTGAACAGTCAGGCATTGTCGACAGCCCGAGCTCAGAACTACTCGCCGGATCGAGCTTTCTGCACGACATTGGTAAGCTGGCAATCCGCGTTGATCTCTTGTCTCGAAATGGCCCCTTGTCAACTGCGGAAATGCAGCACGTGCGGCAGCATGCGGATATCGGAGCGAACATGCTCGCGGCGTCCGGCATCGACGCCGCCATTGTGTTCGTCGTTCGCCATCACCACGAATGGTGGAACGGAGCTGGCTATCCTCGCGGGTTCTCCGGAAGTCAGATTCCAGCGCTTTCGCGGTTGGTAGCTATCGTCGATGCGTACGACGCCATGACCTCGACCAGACCATATCGCCACGCCCTCTCATCGGTCGACGCCATCGCAGAGCTTCAGCGTTGCTCGGGTACGCAGTTCGATCCAGAACTGGTCGACATCTTCTGTTCACTGTGGATTTCGTCGCTGTGAGTGTCGCACCTGAGCCATCGATCATCGTAGGATTTGCCCAGATCGAACGATCATCCGGCGGTTGAGTCAGACCATTGCTCCAGGAGTCAGATGCAGAAGCCGTTCATCACCGTCGATTTTCACAACACCCTTGTGGAGTGTGATCCCTGGTTCAACCTCGAGGTCTACTCGCTGGTCAGTTCGGTGGCGGAGTGGTTCGTTGACTCAGGAATGATCGTTCAGGATCAGTTCGACGCCACCGATCTGGATCAGAGTTATCGCCGCCTCCGACATGCTGTGCATCAGCACGGGCACGAAGTCGATGCCGTGGTTGGTGCTCATTCAGTGCTCAACCGCCACGGCATTGAAATCGATCGCGACCACGTGGCCGAGGCAGTGGATTCATTGATGCGGGATACCCTCGAAAACGTGCGTCCGGTCCAAGGCGCCAACACCTTTCTCGAACACATGGCCGAGAGGGAAGCCTCCATCACCATCGTCTCAAGCGCTGTCTACCATCCTTTCCTCGAATGGGCCCTGGAACGCCTGGGGATGCGAATGTATGTTGGCAACGTGATAACGTCGGCCTCTTCCGGCTATTACAAGTCAAGACCAGAAATTTACTGGGCAGCCCTTGACGCTTCAGGAGTTGCGCCAACTGACGCAGTCCATATTGGCGACTCGCTACGGTTTGACGTCCATGGCGCCGCAACTGCTGGATTTCGCACTGCCTGGCTGGATCGCAGCGGAAACGGTGCGATCGATTCTGCATCTATTCTTCCCGACCTCGTGGTGCGGTCTATGGCCGATGCAGCCGATCCCGTGCTGAGTCTGTCGAGATCGGGAACAGGCCAATAGGCATGCAATCGATCACAACGTCGGAGAACAGCCGGCATCAGGCCGAAGGCAATGCAGGTCTGCGGTTCGACATCTTTAGCCTGTTTCCAGGTATGTTTGCCGGGCCTTTTGCCGAAAGCATTGTCCGAAAGGCCGTGGACGCTGGCCGTGTTCAGATTCAGATTCACAACCTGCGCGACTGGACACACGATCGACACCGAACCGTGGATGACAGGCCATACGGGGGCGGCGCTGGAATGGTCATGATGGCTCCGCCCATCGTCGAAGCAGTCGAGTCAGTCCTTGGTACCGACTTGGCTGCAACCCGCGTTCTGGTGATGTCGCCCGGCGGCATTCGATTCAGCCACCAAATTGCCCAGGACATGGCCCGGCATCGCAGGATCGCAATCGTGTGTGGTCACTACGAAGGCATCGATCAGCGGGCTATTGACATCCTCGAAGCCGAAGAAGTGTCGATCGGGAATTACGTACTCACGGGTGGTGAGCTGCCCGCCATGGTCATTGTCGACGCGGTTACTCGCCTCGTTCCCGGCGTTATCAATCCGAGCTCAATTGTCGAGGAATCCCACGTCCATGCTCCTGTGGAACACGCTCAATACACCCGGCCCGTGTCTTTCAGAGGGCTCGACGTTCCCGATGTGCTGATCAGCGGTCACCATGGCCAGATTGCCGAATGGCGAAAGGGCTCATCGCAGCAAAAAGAGCTTCTTCGTGATCGTGCCGAACAGAAGATCAACTCCCGGCAACCTGACGACTCTCCAGCTGGCTGATACTGCGATCAAATGCGAAACTCTGGTGATGATTCCCTGATCTCTTGAAGCACCCTCAGACTCGTCAGATCGCGCTCGAGCACGGTCGAAATGTACGCCGACATCAGGCGTTCGAGTTCGGTTGCTAGCGACGAGGCGAGTTCGACGCGACATGCGCTGCCGATGCCTTCTCGCATAAGCAATCGCAGATACTTCTGAGCGTTGAGAGAGACCGCAAGCGTTCTTCCGCCGTCTGACGACCGGCAGTTTCCACAGAGTAATCCCCCACTCTGCAGCCCGAGGAAGTTGATCTCAGCCGCGAGATCTGCCTGACAGTTGGAACAGTTCCAAAGACCCATTCGGTAGCCGGCCTGATCGAGCGCCATCACCTCGAAACCTCGCACAACGGCCTGATCGGTCACCATCGTCCCAAGCGCCCCGAGGGCCCAGCTCAGAAGGTCGTACAGGGCTGGTAGCGTCTGGCCCTCCTGAGCCAGCCTGCCGGTCAGCTCAGCGACGTGAGAGGCGTACGCGAGCCTCGCCAGATCGCCCTCCAGGTGCACTGGTCTATCCACAAGCTCGGCGGAGGTCACAACGTCGAGATCACCGCGTCCACGCGCAAGCATGTACCGGCCTCGCGAGAAATACTCCAGCGCTGGACCAGATCGAGCATTCGGTTTTCTGGCGCCTTTCGCAATAGCGTGAAGCTTTCCATGCTCTCTGGAAAAGAGCATGACGATCCGATCAGCCTCGCGAAACTCTCGCCGGCCGATCACGATCGCTTCAACCCGGTAGTTGCGTTCTCGATCGACTGTCACCACATCCTCAGTGCCTGGACTACGAATCGGTCGTAGACTCCACAAAACTGAAGTAAAATCAAGGCTGATGGAGAGCGCATTGCACCTCTCACCCCTCGTCTATGACCGCTGGTTCAGGTATACCCCATGAGTCCTGAAGTCACAATCATTGCAGCATTTGTGGCCGGCGTGCTTTCGATCTCCTCTCCATGCGTGCTTCCGCTGATTCCGCTCTATCTCGGTCACATTGCCGGCGTATCCATGGCAACAGGCGGTACGATTCAGCGGCGCAGAATGCTGATAAATGCCCTCGCGTATGTCGCAGGGTTTGCAGCCGTGTTCATCGCAATTGGCCTGGCCCTTGGCGCAGCGGGATCCATGGTTTCCACAGCATCTATCGTCGCCGGGAATCGCTTCTGGCTCGTTCGAATTGGCGGCGTTGTGCTGATGCTGCTGGGTCTGCATCAACTCGGCTTGTTGACACTCCCGGGCCTTGGCCGGGATCGCCGGTTTTCGAACAGAGTGGAAGCTACAGGATCAGCTGGCTCGTCGTTCCTCATTGGTGCGACCTTCGGCGCCGGCTGGTCTCCGTGTGCCGGTCCAATCCTTGGCGCTATCCTCACCATGGCCGCAGGTCAGGCCGACCCAGGCCGAGCCGCGCTCCTGCTTGGCGTGTATTCAGCAGGGCTGGCTGTACCGTTTCTCGCCGTCGCAGCCCTGGGCACGAGTGGCCGTATCATCACAGGCATGTCCCGACACCTTTCGGCCGTGACAAGTGTGTCCGGGGCCATCATGCTGGCGGTTGGAGCCATCATGATTCTGGGTATTTACCAGCAACTTTTCGTACGCATCGCAGCCGTCGTCCCCTGGACACCATGGGAACCCGCAATCTGAGCATCCCACACGGCTCCACTGCATAGCATCACCATTTGAAAGCAGCCACATGGCCCAGGCAACCCTCGAGAATCCAGGCGCACGAAGATCACCGGTGGATATGATCGTTGATCGTATCTGGCGTTTTTTTTGTTCAGTCCGTGCCGCAGTCTTCGAGATTCTGGTTCTCGCAGTACTGGTGCTGCTGGGCACATTGCGAGGGAGTGATGCTCCGCAATGGCTGGCCAATGCCGTGCCCTTCACACAACCGGCTGTTGATCGGCTTTATGGCTGGGAGGTCTTCCGATCCCTGCCATTCATGTTCATTCTCGCAATACTGAGCGTGGCAATTACAGTCTGCACGATCAACCGCGTTCCGGGAATATGGAAGACCATAGCGAACCCTTCAATACGCACCACGAAGGGATTTCTTGAGAACAACGAACTGTCGGCCACATATTCGACGACAACCTCTCCCACGGAATCAGTCACTCGACTGAGAGCGTCGCTGGCTGGCAAGCGATTCCGGTTGCTCGATGAACCTCACGGCCAGGATCTGCACCTCTACGCCGACAAGAATCGCTATGCCAAGTTCGCGACCTTTCCATTTCATCTGGCGCTCATCATGATGCTCATCGGAGGAATCATTGGCGGTCGGTACGGATTCAGGGAAAACGCTTTCGTGGTACCGGAAGGATCGATGCGCGAGGTAGGCAACGGTACCGGACTCGTGGTTGAGCTCGAGCGCTTCAGCGACGATTGGCGAGAGGATGGCATTCCCGCCGAGTACCGAAGCGATCTTGTGCTTTATAAGAATGGCGAAGAGGTAAAGCGCGAGTCGATCACGGTCAATAACCCAATGACCTATGGATCAGTGACGTTTTACCAGTCCAGCTACGGTCAGGCGGCCGCATTCCGCATAACCGACAATGACGGCAATGTGCTCTTCGACGATTCGGTCTCACTTGGGCTTTTCGTATCTACTGCAAACCCCGACGCTCCGGCGGGAGTCCAGCAGCTACCCCAGGTTGGCGCTCAAATACATGTCATAGCGCCCGATGAAAACCCCGCGAACGCACCCGAACTTGACGATCTGCAGCTCGACCCGGGCCAGATGTTTGTTCAGGTGAGACCATTGGGAACGGCTGGCGAGCCAGTCAGCGCCGTCGTCGATCAAGGCGAAACCGTGGCCATTGGAGATCTCAACGTAGAGTTCATCCGAGAGCGCCGGTTTACCCTTCTTCAGGTCGCCAGCAATCCCGGAATGCCGGTCTTCTGGGCCGCGTCATTCCTGCTCGTTGGCGGACTTGCCATGACCTTCTATTTTCCCCACCGACGCATTCGTGGAATCATCAGCAGCAGTGAAGACGGGCAGACTTCGACTGTGACAATGGCGCCGCTTGCGCGTTGGGACTGGTCGGCCAAACGAGACTTCCACCGTATCATTGACCAGCTGAATACGGACCTGGGGATCGAAGCGACCGTTACCGAGAATCCCAGAATCGACGGAAACGTCTCCCAGGATGTGAGAGAGGCAATGACACCCTGACCCGACTACCGCGCAAGCATTCAGGGTGTACCCAGAAGGAGTTTTGACGTTGGAGACGCTTGTCAGACTTTCGTTTTATTTCTTTGCGGCGGGATCGATCGGAGTGGCTGCGTCTACCCTGAGCTACGGTCTCTACTCACTCGGGAGAGTGCGTCTGAGACGAGCCTCGATTCAAACTTCAGCTGGAACGACGGTCACTGCGTCGAGAGCCGAGTTCGGTCCGGGCTGGGATACGGCAGGACGATTCGGCACCATGTTGGGCTGGTTCTCAGTGGTGCTATTCGCGTTTTCCGTGCTGTTTCGGACAATTGCGTCAAAACGCGGACCCTACAGCAACATGTACGAGTTCAGCCTGGCCTTCATCCTTGTGCTTCTCGTGATTTACCTGCTCTTTGAGCGCTTCTACGAAGTCAAACAGCTTGGTGTCATCGTGATGGGTATTGCCCTCGCCATGTCTGTTTACGTCTGGTCGCTGCCAGACCGGATGCGCGAGGTCGACGCGCTCAACCCGGCGCTGCAAAACCGGCCACTCATGACATTGCATGTCTCTGCGGCAATTTTCTCCTACGCAACCTTCGCCGTTTCGTTTGCTGCTGCACTCCTGTTCTTGCTCCAGATCAAAAAGAACCTATCCTGGCTTCCGAGCGCCGAAATGCTCGACGACATCGGATACCGAGCCGTGACTATCGGCTTTCCTCTGCTTGCCCTTGTTTTGATTCTAGGCTCTATCTGGGCTCATCAGGCCTGGGGCGCATACTGGTCGTGGGATCCCAAAGAAACAGCGGCGCTATTTACGTGGCTGGTCTACGGCGTATATCTCCACACGCGATCCTTGCGAGGCTGGCGTGGCACCCGCAGTGCGATCGTACTGCTCATCGGGTTCGGTGCAGTCATCTTTACCTATTATGGGAACTATTTCTTTGGTGGGATGCACGCCTATGGCGGAATCAACTGACGAGACGAGCTCCAACCCGCTGGGATCCGATCCGACCAGACAATCACTCTCGAATCGGCAAAAACTGGTTGGAGTGGCTTTGGCGGCCGCGATTCTGGTTGCGGCCTGGTTCATCGCCGGACGAGCTGGATTGGACACGGTCGGTACTGGCGGCATCAATGCGCAGCTCCTTCCTCGCATTGGTGAGCCCGCTCCTGACTTCACCGCAGTGGGCCTCGGAGGCGAGATCATCTCTCTCTCCGACTTTCGAGGTACGCCAGTCTGGATCAACTTCTGGGGAGCATGGTGCCCACCATGCAGGGCTGAGATGCCGGAAATTCAGGCAGCGTTCGAGGAACTCGGGCCGCAGGGACTAACGCTGCTGGCCGTAAGCCTCGGCGACAGGCCATCGGTAGCTGGAGACTTCGCCCGTAAAAACGGTGTGACCTTCACCGTTCTCCTCGACCCCGATCGGACGCTCACAAGCAGGGCATATCCCATCTACAACTTCCCCACTCACATCTTCGTCGATGCCGATGGCATTGTGAGAAACATCGTGCTGTCGGAAATGAACAAATCAGAGGCGATTGCGGCCGCCACGACCATCATGCCCGAGCTGGCGAGCGCCTCAGTCGAGTCCTGATCATCAGTTCGAAGCCATGCGGGCATCATTCACGGCTTTCGTCAGTTGTTCAGCCCGCTCCGTTATCGTCTGCCAGTTGCCGCTCGCTACAGTCGCGTTGTCCACCAGATTGCTGCCAAGTGCGACGGCTACCGCGCCCGCGCGGATGAAATCGCCGGCATTCTCGATCGTCACGCCACCCGAAGGTATCAGTCGCAATTGAGGCAACGGACCCAGAATATCCTTGAAATAGCGGGGGCCGCCCAGCCCAGCAGGATGCACCTTGATATAGTCAGCACCCGCTTCCCATGCGGTCAGCATCTCCGTGGCAGTAAACGCTCCAATGATCGTTGGCACCGAGTATCGGCGACAGATTTCCACGGTCGCAGCCTTGAACGTTGGGGTCACGATGTACTCCGCGCCAGCCAGAATCGCAATGCGTGCGGTCTCGGCATCAAGCACCGTCCCCGCGCCAACATATGCCGCCGCTCCAAGAGCGCTCCGTACCTTTTCGATCGCGAGGCCAGCATCTGGGTTCGTAAAGGTGAACTCCACATTCGACACACCTCCCGATACGAGCGCTTCGGCAATCGACACGGCCGCGGACAGGTCGTCGAGTCGTACCACCGCGACTGCGCCGGAGCTCTCCAGCCTCGGACTCCCGGAGATCGTCATGTTTTCCCCTCTCATTCTCAACAGGCAACGACTCACACAAGATTCTACTTGCACGGACCACACATTTCTTCTGATAGAAGTGGTTCAGTCCAGGTCTCTCTCGTACACTGTCGAATTGGCAGAGAGGTGAGATTCCTCACTTCCGCTCGCACGAAGCGGTCTGGTGATGATTCGCCCTCGTCCAGGAGTTCACCGTGGGACCTGAGGAACACAAGTCCAAAACATCGCCGACTGTTGAGCTTCGGGTGGCAACATTGACATTCGCCGCCGGGTCGCTTTACGCGTTTGTCAACGAGCGCGAAGGAGTGCAGGAGCTGCCAAATCGAATTCCAATACGCGGCGAGGGTCTCGACGAATCGGCTGTCAGCGTCCTGCG
>JBGTJM010000381.1:0-4971 GCA_041745115.1 Thermomicrobiales bacterium | reverse complement strand
GGTGGAACTGATGCCGTCGCCTTTCAGGCGGTCGCGGGGATTCCGACTGTTGCCAGTTTTGGCCCGGGCTTGTTGCCTTTGGCCCATGCTCCGAATGAATGGGTCAGTTGCACTGCCGTGCAACAGGCGATGCGGATGTATGCCTATGCAGGGATGGCCTATGGCACTCTGGCTACTCACCATGAAGGAGGAGGGCGCGAGCGAGCTGGTGCGTAGACCTTCGATTGCGAAAAGTGGTGGCGAGGGCGCATGGGAGTCGAACCCACCAGCGCCGGGATCACCGACGCTCGCACGGTTTTGAAGACCGGGGAGGCCACCGGGCCCCATCCGCCCCCACGAGGGCCGAGAGTGTAGCATAGGGCCGACCCGCAATCGTGTGCCGGGTTGGACTGGGTTTCTACGATGTTCCGCCGAGGTTCTGCTACGGGCAACCTGCGGTCAGCTCAGGATCTGGAACATGTGGTACGAGGATCCAACTCCGTCGCGATGGTCGACACCATACATATTTCTCGCCGGTCTCGTGGTGGGCGTTGTTCTGGGCTGGATGTTTCAGGGATTCATAGGGATGCTGGTGCGACTCGCGCTGTTGGCGCTGGTGGTCGGTGCGCTCGTCTTTGCATTCAACCTGTGGCGGAAGTCGAAAGCGCCGAGCCGGTCACCGTACGACGATATTCCTGAGGCAGACTGGCGAGATATGGATTCAAGCCAACGCCGTTGATGGGTGTTGACGTCAACACTCTGGCATTGCTGATCAGCTCAACGTTTTTCATCGGTGCGCTTCTTGGCTTCATTGGAGCTGGCGGAGCCGGAGTACTGCTAGGGCTTCTTTCCGGTGTATTCAGCCTGCCGATCGGACAGGCCATTGGCACCGCGCTGGCTGCGATGTGTGTCGTCACGATTGCTGGCGCGATATCCCACTTCCGAGAAGGAAATGTTGACCTCAGGATTGGCCTGGTTGTCGGTCTCTCAGGTGTTGGAGGGGCGGTGATCGGGGCAACGGCCAGTCAGGACGTGGACGACGGAATCCTCAAAATTGGTGCGGGACTTGCTCTATGGACACTTGCCGTTTTGGTTTGGATTCGAACCCGGGTGGCGAAGAATCCTCATTCAGTTGATCAGACTGAGCCGAACGTACCATATCGGGGTGTACTGGTTTCGATGGGACTGGGCGTGACTGGCGGCATTTCGGCAGGGTTCTTTGGAGTTGGGATGGCTCCGTATCTTCAACTGGGATTTCTGGCCCTGCATCGGCTTTCACTGAGGAAAACCATCGGCACCACCATGTGGGCGCTCGTTTTCATCAGTGCGTCTGCGGCAATAGTGCTGGCCAGGCATGGCGATGTATCCGGGCCCCATCTGATTGGATCCGTCATTGGTCTCTCGGCGGGATCATTTGCGGGGGCGAAACTGACGCGACGAGCTCCTGCAAGTGTGCTGAGAACAGCTATTGTCGTTGTGCCAGTTGTTGCCGGCGGGATGGTCATCTTTCTCTAATTGATCGGCAGCGAGCGTTTCCAACGCTTTGCGGCTTGCGCATATCCTGAACACACGCAGCCAGAGTAAACTTGTTCAGGCAGCGAGTATTTGCGTGCGGTTGCCGGAGTGCCTGTGCTGCTCAAAAGTTCGACCATTGAGGAGAATATCGATCATGTCTGTGACATTTAGCAAAGACGATGTGCGCGAGGGTCTGCGCCACGTCTATGATCCAGAAATCGGCATCAATATTGTCGACCTTGGTCTGGTTTATGACGCCGACGTTTCCACGGATGGAGACGTATTGGTGACGATGACCCTGACGTCCCTTGGGTGTCCGCTTGGCCCTGTCATCGTGCAAGAGGTTCAGGGCGCTCTGCGCGACCTTCCCGGTATCCGGGAGGTCGATGTCAAGCTCGTCTGGAGTCCACCGTGGTCACCGGACCTGATGAGTGAGGATGCGAAGGACGAACTCGGGATGTGGTAGCTGCGCGACCACACCGTCTTGCCAGTCTCGGGCCTGATGACCGAGCGCGAAGTGAATACCGCGTACTAGAATGCGTTGGTTGCGAACGTGGTGGCGGCGATCTCCATCGATCGAAGTCGTCGTACTACTCTTGCCATAGTGCATGAATCCTGGGCGAGTTGAAGCTGGTCAGTTGGGGAGCGGAGGATTTTTTTGATGGGCAGGCGGTTTCTATCGTACGTTGGGGTTGCTTCACTGGCGTTGATTGTGCTGACGGCCTGTGGCAGTCAGGACCAGGACGAACCCGAACCCACGGTAACCAGAATCCCGGATGCTGCGAATGCGCCGGTTGTTCCCGATCCTGATGCGTCTCCGGCCGTGGCAGAGGTCGCTTCGCCAGTCGTTGCAGAAGTTGATGGCACTCCTGATGCGGGGGTAGATCCCGCTGGAGAAGCCGCATTCGAGGTGGTCTCCCTGGACATTCGGTTCGAGCCTGTTGAGCTTACTATTCCGGCTGACACTGACGTGACGATTTCACTCCCCAATGAAGGGGCGGCACCGCACAATTTTGCAATCGACGAACTCGAAATAGACATCGATCAGGCTCCCGGGGCTTTAGAAAGTGTGGTAATTAACGCGCCGGCCGGGACATATGAGTACTACTGCAATGTGCCAGGTCATCGCGAAGCGGGCATGGTCGGCACGCTGATCGTCGAATAAGGGCACAGAACAGGCTTTCGAGGTTACGAAAACTCCATTACCTCGAAGGAGTGCAGTACACTATTGTGTAGATTAAGGGAGTTGGTGCATCTCGATCCCGCGTCGGGTTCAGGGAGGTTGTGGATGGCGGAGCGTTCTGGGACAGGTTGGGTGCGAGGGACTGGTCGGCGAGAGTGCCCGACCGGATACCCCGTCAAGGGCAACGAGCCCGGCAATTTGTATTACCTGCCGGAGGATGCCGGATACTCTCAGGTGATTCCTGAGATGTGTTTTGAAAGTGCAGCTGTCGCGGAGCAGACCGGATTTGTGCATGTCAAGCGAGACCGGGGCGTAGCCACTGGAGCTGCGGCAAGTATGGCTGGTTTCGTCAAAGCGCCTGGTGGGCGGGACTGCCCACCTGGCTACCCCGTGAAAGCAAGTGAACCTTCAAACGTGTTTTATGAGTCTTCTGACCCCGGATACGCGCAAGTTATTCCGGAGGTGTGCTTCGCGACCGTCGCTGAAGCAACGAAGGCTGGATTCAAGAAAGCGCAGGTAGCAGCAGTGAAGCGAGAAGAGCCGGCACCAAAACCAGCGGCGGCATCAGACGAGGTTCGGGCAACAGAGCCGGTGCGGAGTGCCGCTCAGGCGCCACCTCCACCACCACCGCCTCCACCACCACCGCCACCCCCACCGGCCGCAACAGGTTCAAGTGGTCCGTTGAAGTGGCTATTGCCTCTACTGCTGCTTGGCGCGGTTGCGGTTGGCGCCTGGTACTTCCTCAGAGACGATGACGAAGATCCGGTACCCACGCCAACACCTGAGGTAGTTGCGACTGAGGAAGCCGCAGCGGCCACTCCAGACGACGTTGTTCCGGCGACTCCGGTTGATGCAGCGGGAACCGTCGAGGCAATGGCCGGTACCCCAGTCGCAATGGCAGGCACCGTTGAGGCAACGCCAGAGATGGCTGCATCGCCCGATGCGATGGCAGCGTCACCGGAAGCAATTGGAGCGATAGCGGCGTCTCCTGAGGCGAGTCCGGAAGCCTCACCAGTTGCTTCGCCAGAGGCGTCTCCAATGGCGGCAGAGGTCGTCGTTGTTTCGAAGGATATTTTCTTCGAGCCGAATGAAGTGACCATCCCTGCTGACACGGACGTGACCTTTGTCCTGCCAAACGAAGGTGCGGCTCCGCACAACTTCGCGATCGATGAACTCGATATCGACATCGATCAGGATCCGGGCCAGACGTACGAAGTCGTGATCAACGCGCCAGCTGGCGAGTATGAGTTTTACTGCAATGTTCCAGGTCACCGGGAAGCCGGTATGATCGGAACGCTCATCGTAGAGTAGGTCCGCCTGAAGGCGATCACTTGAAGTCGAGGTCGGGGTATTCCCGGCCTCGACTTTTTTGTTCACCAAAATCGCCGAATTCGCTCAGTTCTCCGGTGGTTTCCTGGCGACGACTACCAATTGGGCTCCCAGCATTCCTGGAACTTTGCGATCCGGGCGCGTCCCGGGATCGAGTAGCCAGCGAGGCTTGCCCGGATTTGACGGAACATTGGTCCGAGACGCGGCCAGGACAGCACGGACGATTCGGAGACTTTCGGAAAGGCCGCCGACGCTGATGATTGACTGCATCGAGAGCCCGGCTTCCTGCAGCAGGCGCTTAACCTCGGATGGATGGTAATGGCGACGCCATCCGCATTCTGAAAGCTCGGCCAACGCCAGCGACCTCTTGCTGATGTCGCGAACGTAGCGAATCGCGTTCAAGGCGTCGAACTGTCCGAGGCCTCTGGCATTGGGAACGGTCAGGGTCAACGTTCCGCCGGGGCAGAGGACTCGCGCCATTTCCTCGAACAATTTCAGCTCGTCGACAATCAACTCGACGGCCTGGTGGCACGCGAGTGCCTGCACCGAACCGGTCCGAAATGGCAGGTATCGACTGCTTCCGATCGCTTGCCAGGATAACGAACTGGCGACGATTGGCAAACGGAACAGCGGAACGGCTGCGCCGCGGGACGACGGTGTCTGAAGTGGCCCCGGGTTGGCCGAAAGTGGTACGGTCAGAGTCACGAGTCCGGAGGACGGTGCACCTGCGGACAGGTTCTCAGATTCAATGGCAGGTTGGGCCCGTGGAACTGTGCTCACTTCATCCCATACGCGAATCATCGATGAGCGAATACGTCGACCGCGTCCGGCAGAGATTATCTCCCAGCGTGCAGGTTTCGGTGGGGTTGGGCTCTGAGGCACTCGGTTCGCTGAATGGAAGAGTACCCGCGGGTCCAACTGAGCGGGATCTCCAGGCGGTAACGTTTGCGCTTGCCCAGGTGCTG
>JBGTJM010000380.1:0-5461 GCA_041745115.1 Thermomicrobiales bacterium | reverse complement strand
GGCTCAAACGTGCGATGCAGTTCGGCTACGAAGCTCAATGCTTCTGTCGTCACCACTCCACTTGCTGCACCGGGAACTTGCTCCACCATATGAACTGATTCGGTCATTCCACTCCCCTGACGATAACGTTCGATCGATCCCTCACGGGAATCTGACCGAAAACGGCGTAGGTGTCAAACACACGTGACTTCTGTGATCGCCGCTAGCCTCCGACGCCCAACGTGTCTGCCCAGCAGGAACGCCGAGTAGTCAGCTCCCGCGCCTCTGCAGCCGCGCGAGCTGGAATCCAGGCATCCAGGGATGGGAACTATGGGGCGGTCAGAATATCAACCTGCGTTGCCGACCCGGGCAGCGTCTGCACACTGAATGACATCAGAATCGGATCGCCGACAAGCTCGAGAAGGTCGCATGTGTAAATCCCAGGCAGGACCCACACATAGTCTCCGAACTCGAGCTGATCCTGCCAGATGATGGTGCCGTCCTGAGCCTTCAAGACGTAAATCTCTCCGGCTCCGTTCGGAAACCTGATCAACGAGCCGCGTACCCAGGTCGTCCGGTCGGCCTCGATGTTCACCCGGATGCTGGTGTTCTGACCGCTTGGATTTGTCCAGGTCAGATCGCAAACACCGATTGGCAGCTCGACCCGGTTCGACTCCGTGGTGAACGTGAACTCAAAGGGCTGTCCGCCTTGGGGAGCGCTATCCGTAGCGCCCTGGGCTCCACAGGTGACATTCGCCAGAGGGTATACCCCGCCGATCGACTCGATTTCGAGGATTCCGGTCGTCACAACGACTTCCAGCTCCTGCAGAAAGGTGAAGAGCGCCGCGGAAAGCTCCTGCGCATTCTGAGCGCCAACGATTTGACCACCAGTGTTTTCGGCAATGCAGCTTGTAATGCGCAGTTCCTCCGCATTGAGGCCGAGCCCGACGACGTAAGCCGTTACGTCAGCTTCACTCTCGCTGAGCTCTGTGGCAATCGAACACGGGTCACGATCGCAAGTCTCCAGACCATCGGTTACCAGAATGATTGCATTCACCACGCTGTCTGAAGCTGGTGGAAAATCCTGGCCGGCACGCTCGAGCGAAAGTCCAATCGGGGTCCAGCCAACCGGCGCGTAATTCGCCACCTGCGCCCGCAGCGCTGGCCTATCGACGCCAATCATTGGCACGGTTAGCTCGGACGACTGGCAACTTTCCGCCCGGCCAGCTTCGGTGTTGTTCCCTTCGTGGCCAAACACCCTGAACCCGACATTGATTTCCGGACGGTCTTCCGGAATAGCATCGATCACCTCGTTGAGCACACCCTTTGCCGCGTCGATTCGCGACTCACCCGTATTGGTCAGCTCGGCCATCGATCCCGAGGAATCGAGGATCAACTGCACATTGACTTGCGTTCCCGGTTCTGTCTGCGCAGCGGCATCACGGGCCAGAAAGGCCAGGCTCGTTCCGATGACTGACAGCAGCAATGCAAGGGCGAGAGATTTGGACAACCATGATTTATCAGACATTGGAGATTTCCTCCCATGAGGCCGTACAGGCCCAAGTGCAACGACGTGTCCGGCTAGTATAGTGATACTGCGTCATGAACACAGATGGGTTCGGTGTTGGCGATCCTCGTTGGGAACCTTGATCAACTTGTACCATGGCGTTGATCTCAGATAAGGTAACTACGCAGCGAGGAGTCACGGCCTTCACGAATTCCCCTTCGTTTTCGATCTCAGCGGCAGAAGAAACTGGCGTTTCATTCAAACATCCTCTCATTTCAACCGATCACAAGCTGACCATCAATTGCAGTACCGCGCAGATTGCCCACGAAACCAGGAGGACGGATACATGCCCAGGGTTATGAGAACGCTGAACTACCCAGTGGCGATCGCAATGCTGATTTTGCTTGCGGGATCAGCTCTCATGTCGTCCGCTGGGGCCGTTTCGAAGTCGCCAGGTATCGACAGAAATTCGAACGGTCTGTTTCAGGAGTCTGACGCGGATTTCCCAGAGAGCCTGACCGTCGCGGGTCAGCAGTACCTGTTCGACCGCGCTGTTCCAGTCGACCCCGCGTCCCTCGAGCAAGCCGGCGATCAAAGCGGCCTCACTATCCTGACTCGACCAGGCCCACAACCTGGTGAGCCGATATTCGTACAACGACTCGATCAGCCGGAGAACGGTCTCGGGAGGTATCTGCCAACGAATGCTGCCAATCCCGATCTCGCCTGTTTGGCAGAGGCAGCCGACTTCGGTCCCCTGAGCACCGTCGAGAACGACTATGTGTTCGCCGGCATCGAAACTGATATCCCCACCAGCGAGCTGTTGCAAGTCGCTGATGCCGGCGGCCAGTTCGTCTACGCCGATCCGGATGCGGCGCAGCCACAACCTGAACTCTTTCTTGAAACGACAGATGGTCTGATGCGGTTCCTGATCACCGACGCTCAGGGCCGCCCCGCGGCGCTGCCAGATGCTTTGACCGTTGCAAGCCAGGCGTTCTCTTTCGAGGGCGATGCCACCACGGAGGTCGATCCAGGCAATCTGGTGAAAGTCGGATGCATCGGACCGTATGGAGCCTACGCGGCAAGTGGGCAGAGCGTGGATGCTTTGAGTGAACTGTTCGTCCTCGCAGGAGGTCGATATTTCGGATTTGCCACTGCGGGCCCAGCAGTCGACGAAGATGCCGCCATAGGCCCGGTCGAGACCACCGAGGAAGAGGCTTCGGAGGAAGCAGCATCCGAGCCCGACTCCCTGAGTGAGGCAGCAACGGAAGAACCCTCGGAGGAAACAGACTCATCTCCGCCACCCGTTGAAGATGAGGAAGAAGCTCCTTCAGTTCCCGATGAAGTAGACGCCGCCGATCTTCCCGGCTTCCAGGTGACGGGCGGCCTCGACCCTGGACCCCAGCCTGCCGAGTATCCGCGCGAACTGGTTTTCGAGGGAGAGCGTTTCCTTTTCGATAGACTGGTACCACTCGAACCTCAATCGTTGACCCAGATCGCGCAGGAAGGCTCGATAATTGCTTACGGCAGGTCGGAATCTGGTCCGCACGATGCACTCTTCCTTGCTGTTCCTGAACGACCTGACGGTGAATCAGTTCGGTATCTGCCGCAGCGGCTGAATGCCCCAGACCGACCCTGTATTGCAGAGAGTGGACCGGTCCAGCAGCTGAGCGCAGGTGGCGCACTCTATGTTTCAGCTGGATACGAACCCGACCTGCAACTAGAAGATTTGCAGCAATTTGCGGAAGCCAACGGGCAACCCGTCTACGCCGATCAGGGAGCCAGCCCGCCCTATCCCGAGCTCTTCCTTACCGATGAGGTCGGGCTTATCCGATTCCTCCTGGCCGAAGCGGATGGCCGCCCTGCCACGCTTGCCAGTCTCGCGTTTTCAGGTGCGGAGTACGAGTACGCCGGCAATGTCACGGAATCGGTGAGTCGGGCTGATCTTGCGAAGGTCGGCTGCGCCGGACCCTTCCCGGTGTTCAGCGCCGAAACCGGAGACGATGCGTTTGCTCAGCTGTTCGTCGGAGTCGGAAACGCACTCCTTCAATACGATGGCGACGATGTGCCAGTCGAGGAACCCACGCCAACGGAGACTATCGAACCGACGGAGACGCCGACGACAGAGCCTACCGAAACGTCGTCGCCGACCGCGACCGCAACCCAGACCGCCGAGCCTCCAACTCAGACGGCCACGCTGACTTCGACGGGAACCCCAACCGAAACGCCACCCGAAGTGCCAACCGCGACCCTGACGCCAACTGACCAACCGCAGGCAACGGCCACATCGACCAGCACGGTCGAAGCATTGCCGACAAGCGCTGCTGCAACGACAGCTACTGGAACTGCGACGCCGTCGGCCACGTCCATCCCCTCGGAGGCCGCTGGGCTGCCTCAGCAAATCGAGGTCCAGAACACCACATACATCTTCAACCAGGTGAATGTGAACGTCTCCATCGAGACCCTGGTTCAGGTGGACGTGATTGTGGTTCAGGGCGTGCAGCTCACTGTCTACGCCGAGCAGGCTCTCCAGGGCGCTGCTCCAATCCTCTACTGCATCGCCGCCGACGGGGAAGTCGTGGGCGAATACGTCGTGCTGGCCAGCGCCCAGCCGCAACCACCTCCGATCCTGCCGCAGAAAATCGAAATCGAATCCGCCACGTATGTATTCAACGAGGTCGACATCTCGATCAATATTCAGACGTTGGTTCAGGTGGACTTCATCGTCTACCTGAACATCAGCCTGACGATTTACGCAGAGCCACAGATACCGGGTCAACCAACCCGACTATGGGTTGTCGCTCCGGGCGGCGTCGTCGTCGGGCAATATGTCCACTCGATTCTCATCGTTCAACTTGTCCAACCGTTGCCGGCGCCTCTTCCCACAGTCCAGTTCCAGCCTCCTGCGGTTGTTCCCACCTTGCCACCGAGCGCGTTGCCAACCGCGCCATCAGGCGTCGTTCAGCTCGGCTGCATCGGAACGATTGGCGAGCTCAACTCCCTTGGGGTTCCGACGAATCTGCCCAATCGTTTTCAGTTTGGGGGGATTGCCTATGCGCTGGGCGGCATCGAGCCAGCGAGTGACGCCGGTACGCTAACCAGACTCGGTTGTGTCGGTCCGTTCGAGGTCGCGAGCACCGATCAGGAGGATCGTTCCCGGGTGCTCTACCTCCGGGCGCCGGCAGGCGGAGTGAATCAGCAGGTGTATCGCTACGAAGCAGCCCTGACCTTCCTGGTCGTCCTCGAAAACCAGGGAAATGCCACGACGGTGCAGGTTGGCGACAACCGGTACCAGTTATCTCAAACCTGGCAACCCGGCGTTTACTCCGGAATGAGCGTCATTCTGTTCCAAGGGAACACTGACGAGCTGGTGCCGAATCTGCTCTACGCGGTAAACGTTGGCCAGACGGTCGTCGGCGAAGCGATCGGCGAGTACCGGCTGGCAGCCGCCACTACGCTTCCCGCAGGTCAGGAGATCGAGGGTGCCGAGCTTGCCGGACTCAATCCAGACCTGACGATCAATGGCCAGCTCTACGTTCTCGTCGCCGTTTACCTGCCGGTAGGAACGACTACCAACGGATTTCTCACCCTGTACGCTGCCGATCAGGATGGCACGCTGCTGGGTCGCGATAAGCGGGATGTGGGACTGTTCATTTATGGCCTGGCCCTGACCGAGTTGACCGGCGGGTAATCGAAAGAGCAGAGCGAGAGCGCGGGAGCGTCACCTCCAATCACTGGAAGGCGACGCTCCCTGCGCCCGAAAGTGGCGGCTGGCTACACGCGAGGCGCCCGATGCACGCTCACAGCCACGCTATACTCTCAATCGACACCCTGACCTGGAGATCGATCAATGGCAACCGCGATACACCTCGAACGTCCCCTGATTGCAGATGATCTGGCCGGCATGCCGGACGATGGCCGCAGATACGAGATTGTTGGAGGAGAGCTTATCGTGTCGCCGTCGCCCTCGCAGCGCCA
>JBGTJM010000379.1:0-2663 GCA_041745115.1 Thermomicrobiales bacterium | reverse complement strand
TTTCCGGTGTCGCCTCTTGAGCTGATTGGCCAGCATGGATATGACGCGGCGCGGGCGGTTTCGCTGGCGATGTACGAGTCGGTCGATCAGGTTGGCGAGGTGTGTCGACGCGAAGGCATCGACGCGCACTATGCGAAGGGTGGCGAGCTGGAAGTGGCGCGCGGGGTACATGAATTGCCGAAGCTGCAGGCGATGTATGACGAGTTTCGGGCGATTCGGCTAGACGATCACTATCAGGTTCTGGATGCTCAGCAGACTGCAGAGCGGATCCGGGTGGACGGAGCGATGGGCTCGTTCTGGAACAAGGAGGGCGCAGCGATTCAGCCGGCACGGCTCGCAAGGGGTCTTTCGCAGGTGGTTGAGCGGCGCGGAGGCACGATCTACGAGCAGACGCGTGTGACTGATTTCGTGCCGGGATCGAATCCGGTTTTGAAGACTGAGCGTGGAGACGTACGGGCGAAGACGATTGTGCTGGCTGGCGAGGCGTATCTGTCGCAGCTCGAGAAGACAAAACGAGACATCATTCCGATGACGTCGCATATGGTGGTGACGGAGCCCCTGAGTGATTCCCAGTGGGAGGCCGTGGGATGGCAGGCCCGGGAGGTGCTGGGCGGATTTGGCTCGACTGGCGGGTATCTGAATCACACTTCGGATGGGCGAATCGCGTTTGGGGCGTATAGGGCGCAGTATCCGTATCAGTCCCGTATTACCGATGACCTCGATCGGGAGGAATCGATTTTCGAGCATGCGCGGCGAGCGACACTGGCGTGGTTTCCGATGCTGAAGGGAGTGCGCTTCACGCATTCGTGGGGAGGCGTGTTTGGCACACCCCGGGATCATATGCCGACCATGGCATACGACCGGAAGCAGGGTGTTGCGACCGGACAGGGCTATACGGGCGAAGGCGTTGCCACAGCGAATTTGTCTGGCAGGGTGCTGGCCGACCTGATTACCGAGACTGATTCCGATCTGACGCGATTGCCGATGACCAGTCACAGACCGCGTCAGTGGGAGCCGGAGCCGTTGCGGTGGATGGGCGTGAAGGCGGTGATGCAGAGCCGACGACGGACTGAGCGGCATGTGGAGCGAACCGGAAGGTATCCGGACAAACCGACGATTGCAGATCGTCTGTGGAACTGGTGATCGAGATTCAGCTGGGCGAGATGGAGTAGTCATGCGGAGGGGACGAGCGAAGCGACTCACTGCCGGACTTTTGAGCCGGGCGCTCGATCTCCTTGGTGAGTCTCGTGACGAGCGGGAGCTCGAACAGGCCGACGCAGGCGCGGTTGCTGCAGGTGAGAATGCGGCTGAGCAGCCTAGCGAACTTGCTGGTGATGGTGAAGCCGGGGACTTTGATGATCCGGGCGGTGGACTCGAATCCGATCGTCAAGACTCTGGTGGTGGGACAGCGCATCCGAGGAAGCCTCAAGGACCTGAGCCGGTACCCGAGACCGACGTTGGAGAAGAGCTGGCGCGGTCGGTCGATCCGAATGAGGAAACGTTGTACGAGGTGATTCGCTCTCTTGGTACCGACACAGAGAGCGTAGCGCCTTTGAGGGTCGACCAGGTGCCTGATCTCGAGGCACGAATCGGCGGGTCGGCTGAGCCTATCACTCTGATTGAGGATTCCAGGATCGGGAGGGTCTCCCAACGTGCTGAAACGGTCGCCGGGAAGGAGGGTGTCTCAGGCACTGGATTCCCGGAGCCGGTTGGCGCCGTGCTGAAGGCCCTGAAACTGACAGAGCGGCAGCTCGAGGTGCTACGGCTTCGGTATGGTTTTCCGGAGCGACGCACGCTGGAATCCGTTGGGAAATCGTTGAAGGTCACGCGAGAGCGGGTGCGGCAGATCGAAGTTCAGGGGAGAAATCGCGCAGCTGTGCTGGCTGATTCTGCGCAGGCGGCGGAGGTGCTCGACACGCTGGAGCACTCGCTGCAGGACTTCGAGCTGCGAGAGGTTGGTGAGTTCTCGATTGCGGCGGTGCGGGAGTTGCTGGGTGGGATGGATACGTCGAGCGCCGATGCGTCAGCGAATCCGGCGGAGATCGATGATTTTGTGGTGCTGATCCGGGCATTGGTCGCGGACGACCGGAATCGACCTGATCTGGTGGAGCGATGGCCGATGGCGACATTCGCGATGTGCAGCATCGAGCCGCAGATCGAGCAACACCCTGACGTGGTGGCATTCAGGGCGTTGCTGTGGGATGACGCGAGGCGATGGAGTTATGAAGAGCTAGCGGTTGAGGTTTTGAGGGACGCGGGGGAGCCGTTGCACTGGTCGGAAATCGCGACGCGAGCGCGGGCGATGAACAAGCGAATCGGGGTGCACGATCAATCGGTGCTGAACATGATGATCGCAAAGCCGATGATTTTTGCCCGAACAGGTGCGGGGACGTATGGACTGCGCGATGCCGGGCATGCTGACGTGGAGTTTTACACCGACCTGATCGCACGAGTATTGGGAGAGGCGGGTCGACCGCTGACGGCCAGCCAGATTTACATCCGGGTGGCTGACGTTCGGCCGCGCAATGAAGCATCGATCAAGTTGTTTCTGGACACTCATCCACGGTTCTACCGATCGATCGATCAGCAGTATGGATTGCGGGCCTGGCTGCGGCGGCGGGGGGGTGCAGAGGAGCCGAAGTCGGACGGCCTGGTCGAGGAAC
>JBGTJM010000378.1:0-21307 GCA_041745115.1 Thermomicrobiales bacterium | reverse complement strand
CGTTTCCTTGCGGGGATTGGCCGCCTCAAGGCGCTGAAGCGGACAGGGTGGCTCGATCGGGAAATTCCGCCCGAAGATGTCGAATCAGTGGCCGATCACTCATTTCGGGTGGCGCTAATGGCGATGATTCTGGCGGCGGATGTCGAGGGTCTCGACCGAAACCGAGTCATCGAGCTTGCACTCATCCACGATCTTGCCGAGTCGATTACTGGCGATCAAACGCCTTATGACCAGTCTCTGCTCGAGGGGCTCACGGGGAACGAACGAAATGCGTTTCTGAACGCCCGTCGGAACGACGACTTCACCAGACGATCCGCGAAGCATCAAGCTGAGGCAGCGGCGTTTAACGAGATGATTTCAGATCTGCCAGCTGCGATTCGATCTGAGATGTCAGCCCTCTGGTCGGAACTTCAAGACCGTTCGACCCCGGAGGCTCGGTTTGTGAAGGAAGTCGACATCCTCGAAACGTACCTGCAGTCTCGTGAGTACCTGGTGAATCATCCCGATCTTCCTGTAGGTTCGTTTGCTGTAGAGGTCGAACGCGACGTGAGCACTCGGAGGCTCGCCGATATTCGAGACGCTATTGCCTCGGTCGTTAGTCCAGTCCTGCCGGATTAGCGATAGCCGCCGAAATCACGACTGAAGTCTCGCCACACGCTGTGAATATGCGTTGCGCCGTTTCGGGAATTGTCGAATTCGAGCAGGAAAGTCGGTGACTGGATGCGATAGTAGTGGCGCTCTAGCGGCGAGAGGCTTCCCGACCAGCCAAACATGACCGATGCCAATCCTGCGGCCGAAATCTGATCCCTTGCCTGAATCGCCAGGTTCTCAGGCAGGACGCCGAGGTAGGTGTCGAGAACTTCATCGAGCATTGCTCGCTGTGCGGTGGTGAACTCACTTGCGGAGATGCCGACTGAATCAAGTGGCTCGACCGAGACCGCGTTCTGCGTGATGTGTGTCCCGAGCGCGTCGGGCTCGAAGATGGCGGCAGCTCGCCGCTCAGGATCGAGCGATGTGGTGAGCTCTCTGGCCGCGGCTTCCTCCCGGTCCATGGCTCGTAAGCCGGTGGATGCTTCGGTGGGCCACGCCCCAAGGAAGAAAGGATACGGAGTCACCTGATCACCTTCGATCGTGAGGTGAAGCGAGAGATGATGGCCCTCAAATCGCCATCCCCAGAGGCTGTCCTCGGCCGGATTGCCAAAAACAGTGACGTAGAACTCCTCTGGATCGCGGCCCAGCTCCGATTGCAGCGCCATGATGTTCAGCGACTTTTCGTATCCGTCTTCAGACAGGCTGGAACGTAGGAGAGTCAATGCTGCGGTTTGCTGAGACTCGGTCATGTCTCCAAATCGAAGGCCCTGCCTCGGAACCGAAGTCGTCGCTGTCCAGTGCCAGAAGGTTCTTTCAGGGTCGTCGAATGAATAGGTGGCAGTCTGAAGATTGGCATCAGAGAGCACGACTAGGAATGCGGTCGCCGTCTCGCCGATTTGGCCACCGAGACCAGCCCCATCGGTCTGGGAGTCCTGGGCCAAGGTAGAACGAAGGCGAGAAGTGGCTGCCAGAGACGCGACAGCGAGGGAGCCGGTCAGGATCGAACGACGATTGACGGTGTTCATGGAAGACTCCTTTACTGCGTGGATGGCTGCATCCCGCGAAGAGTTGCGAAGTGCGAATATCGAATGTCAGGAACCGGATCTCGAGCAGCCGTACCTCGGGGCCGCCGCATGTTATTCCGGAAAATCACACTGTTTGCAGTCACACGGCCCTATTGAAGGTACGTCTAGCGCACGGCCGATGGATGCCCGAAACGGCAATCAGGTGCCAAGCAGTTTCGGAAGTCGGTATAAAGTAACGCTCCAACAGGCTCCTAGAACGCCGGAAGCATTCCTGAATCGTCGAAAGCGATGGGCTTCAGCTCACCAATTGGGGTGACTTTACCGCCTCCCATCATCTCCGAAACCAGCGTTTCGCTGATCCAAAGTTCTTCAACGTCCTTCGTGTTCCGGATCCGCGCAATCCGTGCGGCCTCGGTGGAGGTGTGCATGGCGCTGCCAATAGCGAGATAGATTGCCTGCCGATCGTTGTCAACGACCATGGGAAGGCGTCCGCCAGCAGGGTACTTCGACGTGATGACATTCATGTACGTGAACACTGGATCGATCTTGTCGGCCAGCTGGCGAAGCACAAAATCACCCAGGCCGACACCCGTGGCGTTTCCTGCGGTGTCTGGTGTGAGGTCTCGAAAGATGATTCGCTGAACCTCTGGCTTGAGCAACAACTCGCTTTTCGCGAGCTCGCCGGAGATATCGCGGTTGATCACGTTGGGGTCAGCACCATCGCCACTGATGTCTTTGCCTATTTCATCGACGATCAGGACATCGATTCGCTCCCCTGGCAAGCGTCCCATTCGATCGCGGGCGATCTTCAGGAGCTCCTTTTCGCGTTCGAGGATGCGATTGCCTGGTATCGCCTCGATGAGACTGACGTGGCTGAATCCGTTCTCGACGATTCCGATCCCGAACGGCATGTTTACGTGGCTAATGCTGAACAGTCCAACGGCCGGAATCAGACGGTGAAACTCAGGGAAGCCGTGGCCATGGAAGACATCCGCCCCCTTCTGCTTGCCCAGTCCGATTGTGATCATTTTCATGAGTCCGGACTCGATCGGCCCATGGAAGTCGGTATGCGGCTTGATACGTCCGACGGGAATGACCGCATCTGCTTCGTAGGCATGTCGATCGAAATAGACGGGTACGTCGCCCTCGACCTCGCCGAGTCTGACTGTGTCCATGCTCGACCGAATGGGGCATCCCATGGCTTCTTCGGTTACGCCGTAGTGAGCGATCAGCGCAATCTGACCATCGGCAGTAGCGCCTCCATGACTCCCCATCGCAGGAACGATGAACGGCTGGGCGCCAGACTTGCGAACTTCGTTCACAACTGCGCGGGTCACGTCGGAAATGCGGTGGATGCCTCGACTGCCGACGGTGACCGCCACCGTTGCTCCGGGTGCGAGCGAGTCGCCAATCCCGGGCTTGCTGAACTGCTGAGACACGGCAGCGTCGACATCCTCGATTTCTTCAGAGTTGAGCTCCTGCCGGACGGGCTGCCAGCGTGGCAGCGTGCCGCGAATAAATACGTTGAGTCCGTCGAGCGACATTCTGGCATTCTCCTCGATCGGGTCGATCAGCGACACGTACAAGCTTCTGTTTCCATAATTGACTGAGGCGCTGGCGCTGTCAACCAGTTGCAGAAACCATCATATGATTCCGAGTGTAGTGGTTCGATCCAGAATATGCCGGAGCAATAGTATGACTCTCATCGAAGGACTCGAAAGCATCGTGCAGGATCAGATGCAACGCTGGGGTGTTCCTGGCATTGCTGTGGGCATTCAGTACGAGGGAAATACGGAGTTTGGTGGATTTGGTGTTGCCAACGTGGAGACCGGTGCACCAGTCACTCCGGAAACGCTGTTTCAGATCGGCTCGATCAGCAAGGTTTTTACGGCAACGCTTCTGATGACCCTTGTCGACGAGGGGCGGATTGATATCGAAGCGCCCGTCGTTACATACGTGCCGGAACTCGTGCTTTCCGATTCTGATGCTCGGAACCGGATTACCGTTCGGCACCTGCTAACACACATGGCTGGCTTCTATGGAGATCGATTCGACGATCACGGAGATGGGGACGATGCGCTTTCGCGGGCGATCGCGGCACTTTCCGACCTTCCTCAGCAGACCACTCCCGGGGAGGTCTGGACCTATTGCAATGCCGGCATCGATATTCTGGGCAAGGGGATCCAGAATTTACTCGGCATTCCGTTCGAACAGGCCATGCGTGAACGGGTTTTCGCACCTCTCGGGCTTGAGCGATCGACCTACTTCGCCAAGGAGGCGATCCGGCATGCCGTGGCTGTAGGCCATCGTGGAGGAGGTTCAGAGCCATTGCGGGTGGCGTATCCGTGGCCAATACCCAGGCGCTCAAATCCTGCCGGGGGTGTGGTCTCGAATGTGATGGAGCTACTTCGGTTTGCTGCCTGTCATATGCTCGATGGAGAGGTTGGGGCGGTCCGGGTCATTTCGAGGGATGCAGCTATTGTAATGCGGACTATCCAGACCAGGGCCGACTTTGGGCGATGGTGGGGCTTCGGGTGGCTGATGCAAAACGTGGGCGGGACGTATACGGTTGAGCATGGTGGGGCCACCAATGGGTTCACAGCCAGACTCCTCACCATACCGGAGCGCCAGTTTGCGATCGCCATTCTGACGAATCACGATATCGGAGGATGCGCTCACTCAGCTATCGCCGCTGACGCTCTGGAAAGGTATCTTGGCCTGAAGAGCGAGCAGCTCTCACCAGTAGGGTTGGGCCACGACGAGCTGCAGCGTTTCACTGGACACTTTCGTCATGGACTGTCGGATGCAGTCGTTGAGTTGAACGACTCTGAGCTGGTGATGACGCGAACCGGACATGACCCTTTTTCCGGCGAGGATACGCCGCGCCTGCCTGCCAGGCTGTCGCCGATATCTCCAACCGAGTTCCTGGTGACCGAAGGATCTGACCAGAATGCCGTCGGCGAGTTGTTGCTCAACCCGGATGGATCGGTGCGATTCCTGCGAATGGGTGGGCGATTGGGTTATCCGGTGAATCCTGCGGAACGTTAGCTGCTGTCTGGGCGCGGCGGTGGATCATCGATGATTGTGCGTGGATCGGGCGCAACGCCAAAAACGACTGGGACGCCGCCGCCTTCCATCATTGACTCTTCGCTGATGGGCGGCACCGTGGTTTCGCCGGTTGCGATCAGCGCAAGACGCTGGATGACCTCGTGAGCTCTCCCATCCCAGATCAAGGCCTCTGAAAGTGCAGACACGACCCGAGGCTCGCCGGGAGTGAAGATGACGCCAACATCGTTGACTACCCGGATCAGGTTGCCCGGCTTGTTCGATACAGTGAAGCGACCATCGAGCAGGTAGGGGATTCGATCCCTGATCTGTTGCTCGAAGCAGATCGCCAGAATTTGCTCACTTACCCAGGGGCTGATCGTGGTTCCCCTGGCCAATCCGAGCTGATAGGTGGCCATGTCTATGGAGGTTGTGAGGCTGACAATGCCATCGTCCTGAACAAGGTCTTCGACAAACCTCGCTGCGAGATCGGTCTCGGCCTGAGTGCTATCTGGGCCTGGCTGAGGCGGCCATGAGTCGATGGACTCAAATGGAGTCAGGATCCAGGTGTTCTCCATGCCGATCTGGCGTGCGGTTTCGTTCAGCGCGTTGGTATCGGTGAACGTCAGTAGTGTTCGGGCGGACACATTGCTTGAATAAGCGCCAACGGCCAGAAGCATCTCTCGGATCGTTGATGTGCCGCCGACGTCCGACGCTAAGAAATACGTGTCTCCACTGATACCATCAAGAAAAACCTCAGGTGCAAGGTAAATGGGCTCGTCCAGATCGAGCTCTCCCAGTTCCACGCGTTTGAGGATGTCGGCCATGACCACAAGTTTGTAGAGGCTGGCCGTTACAAAAGGAGCGGTAGAGTTTCGCGAAAAGAGCACATCGCCACTCTCATCCATGATCACAATGCCGAACACGCCTTCTTCGGCGTCGATGAGCCTGTTTGCTGCCTCGGTTTGGGCCGGACGCCATGTCTGATCGAATGGTGCAGGAGTGTTCGTGGGAGCCACTGTCGGCGTTGGAGATCTGCCAATTGGGATTGGGGTTTGAACCTCGGGTACTACGGTACCAACTGGCTGACCGATCTCGCCGGTTTGCTGGTCCTGACTCGAGCCGCAGGCGGCCACCGCGAGAAGAACGGCGAGCAGCGCTGCAAGCCGCGGAGCTGCCCGGGCGATCGACAGTCGGCTGGGAGCAGGGTCGGTACCTAGCAATTGATCAGGCCATTCTGCATTGACGAGCCATCGTTCTTATGAGGACCGCAGCGAATAAGTGTTGATCGCAGCAGATGCACCTCTGGCCTCGGCTGTTTGCCGACACCGCGCTCGCGGATGCGTTCCAGGGCATCTCGACTGGAGATGGTATCTCACCGATCACCGGTACGGGGTGCCCCGCCGACGTTCTTCCGGAGTCGTTACGAAAAGTAGCCGTCACAGGCGCGACCATTCCCATCTGGATCGAGGGTTTCAGACATTTCAGGAAACGCCCTCAGGAAGTCCTGAGCCTGGCCCTGACGATCGAAGAATGAGCAAGCGAAATCTTCGTCGGTATCGCTGATTGGTGTTGTAGTTCGGTTGATGGGGGCGGAGTCGGGACGACCGTCTCGCTCGAGGTCTGGGTCCAAACTGACGCTCGCATCGCAAGTCGTCCACATTCCTCGACCCTCGGTGATGGCCCGGTCCTGCGCATCGTTGAGTCGGTCCTGATGTCTGGTGTTTGGAGGGTAGGCACGAGCAATGGCGTAACCTTCCGCTACCAATTGCTCGTTGAGAAACACCACTGATCCATCGATGTGGGAGACATACCAGACATATCGAAGCAGCCGGTCGTTCGGGTCAACTGGATTGATGTCCCGTTCGACCCAGATTTCTGTGGCGGCGAGGAGCAGGCTCTCTGTCCGATTGGTGGCTTCCGGGCCGTAGCATTCCGGTTCGTTGCCGTACGAGTAGTTCGTTTCAGGTGTATCGATGCCGATCAATCGAATCCGATCAAGGTCTCTGCCGGATCCCAGATCGTAGTCGACATCAATCGTGTCGCCGTCGATGACCTTGACGAACTCGACCTGGACAGCATCTTCCGGAATCTCCTCCCGATCATGATCGGACGCTGAAGCAGGAATCAACAAACCAATTGAAAGAGAGAGCAGAAGAAACAGACTCAATGACCTGATAGTGCGAACCACGATTGAATTCCTTCCAGAACTGAACATGACGATGACCACTCGACAGAAGAATACTTGCCTGGAAGTGACCCTGGTAGTTGTCAACGCCGATTTTCGAGGCGGCCGGATCGGGGAGCAGTGTGAGGCGCTGGTGTTTATCATGCTGTCGCACGTCCAGCGGGATGTGTATAGGTGTCAAACGCATTTCATGGAAACGCATCGGAGTCATTGAGACATGAGCAACCGGACGCTTGACGAGTCAAATGCAGCCCTCCGACCGATCGCTGATGTTGCAGTAGAAATCGGGCTTGACTCGTCGCAGTACGCCATTTTCGGCAAGTTCGCGGCAAAGGTTGACCCGAGGCTTGCTGCCGAGGACGGCCAATCACGTCGTGGCGCATATGTGGTCGTCACTTCAATCTCACCGACTCCCGTCGGCGAGGGCAAAACCACTGTTGCGATCGGTCTGGCTCAGGGTCTGCAGGCGATTGGAACTCGCTCAGTTGTCGCGCTTCGGCAAGGTTCGCTCGGACCGTCGTTCGGCATCAAGGGAGGGGGCGCCGGTGGAGGGCGGTCGACTCTTGAACCTGCGGAGCTTCTCAATCTCCATCTCACGGGCGATATGCATGCGGTTGCAGCGGCGCATAATGCCTGCTCTGCGTTTCTCGACAACCACCTTCATCAGGGGAATGCGCTTTGCATCGATCCCGAGTCGATCAGCTGGCCGCGGGTGCTCGACATGAACGACAGGGCGCTAAGGTCAGTCACGACTGGTCAGGGCGAAAAGAATGGCCCATCACGGCAAACAGGCTTCGAAATCACAGCAGCATCGGAGGTGATGTCGATTCTCTCGCTTGCGGGTTCCTACAGTGACCTCCGAGAGCGGCTGGGAAACATCGTCGTTGGTTTCGCGCACGATAGCCAGTCGGTGAGCGCCAACGGGATCCGCGTCGCGGGGGCAATGGCGGCGCTCCTTCGAGATGCTTTGTCACCCAATCTCGTTCAGACGCAAGAGGGCACGCCCGCGTTTGTGCATGCTGGTCCATTTGGCAACGTCGGCCTCGGAAATTCATCGGTCATTGCCGATCAGATCGCGTTGAAGCTGGCCGAAGTGGTCGTTACCGAAGCGGGTTTTGGTAGCGACCTTGGGTTCGAGAAATTCTGTAATGTCAAGTGTCGCGCCAGCGGGCTTGCACCCGATGCTGCCGTGGTGGTGGTGACCGCCCGAAGTCTCAAAGCGCATTCGGGTCGTTTCAATGTTCGGCCTGGACGTCCTCTTGATCCGGGGTTAGATGAGGAGCATCAGGAGGCGCTCGAAGCTGGATTGCCGAATCTGGCCAAGCATCTCGAAAACGTGCGCATGTATGGCATTCCGGTAGTCGTGGCCATCAACTCGTATCCTTCTGACACAGAGCGTGAAGTCCAGATGATCAAGGATGCCGCGTTGGCTGCGGGCGCCATGGCCGCCGTGGTGACGACTGGATTCCGGGATGGCAGCAAGGGTGCAACGACACTGGCCCGGTCAGTTCTTGCGGCAATCCATGAACCATCGGATTTCCGGTTTCTCTACGATGCCAATCTGCCGGTACGAGCCAAGATTTCTGAAATTGCCACCCGAATGTATGGGGCATGCGGCGTCGACTATGAGCCAGTAGCATTGGATGCAATCGATCGATTCGAGGCGGCAGGCTATGGTCATCTTCCGATCTGTATGGCCAAGACGCAATACTCGCTGTCGGGCGATCCAAAACTTCTTTCGCGTCCGGACGGCTTTTCTATTCGGATCCGCGATGTGCGACTTTACGCTGGAGCTGGCTACATCGTGCCGATCGTAGGCAACATCATGTTGATGCCGGGGCTGGGCAAGCAACCGTCGGGCGAAAGCATAGACCTGCTGCCAGATGGGACGATCACCGGTATGAGCTAAGCCGGGGGGCCGCAGTTGCTATTTGGGTTCAGCCAGAGCACCAACTTTTCTGTCGGTTTATTCGAGAGAGGAGATGCGACCATGAGCGAGGCCTATAGCGATGATCCTAGTGATCCCGGCGAAACTCATGATTCGGCAGCTCAGCGGCTGATCCGCGAGATTCTGGGAGGTTCGCTCACCGGAGGAGGCGTGAGCCAGGTTTATGGCGCTCACATTGACAGCGGTGATCGGAAGATTGTTCCTATCGCCAAGATCGGCTCGACGTTTGGATTTGGGTCCGGCGCTGGGGGCAGGCCTGGAAACGATGGCGAGGGTGGCGGTGGAGGCGGCCGAATCAACGTTCAACCTCTTGGATACCTGGAAATCACCGAGGCCGGCAGCAAGTTCAAACCCGTCTACGACGTCACCAAACTCGGGATCCTGGCCATATTGGGAGGAACACTGGTTCTCCTTGCGATCATCCGCAGGAGTTAACCCCTAGAAGTGGACCTGATGTGCGCCTTTGAGTCCGAGCATCGCGCGGGCTTCCTCAGGAGTCGCAATGTCCAGGGACAGTTCTCCTAGGATGCGAACGATCTTGGCAACCTGATCGGCATTGCTCTGTGCGAGCTCGCCCTTACTCAGGTAGATGTTGTCCTCGAGACCTACGCGCACGTTGCCTCCCATGATGGCGCCCATTGTGACCAGGTTGAACTGGTGACGGCCCGCGCCCAGGATCGACCAGATGAAATCATCGCCAAATAGCCTTTCGGCGGTGCGGTGCATATGCAGGAGGTCTTCCGGATCGGTGCCGATGCCGCCCAGAATCCCGAAGATGGTCTGAACAAACAGCGGTGGCTTGACGAGACCCTGGTCCAGGAAATAGGCGAGGTTGTAGAGGTGGCCGACATCGTAGCACTCGAACTCGAAGCGGGTTCCATGCGTTTCGCCCACTTCTTTCAGAACCCATTCGATGTCCTTGTACGTGTTCCGGAAAATGTAGTCGCGTGATGCCTCGAGATCGGTGGATTCCCAGTCGAACTTGAACTCCTTGATTCGATTGGCGATTCCAAAGCGACCGAAGTTCATCGACCCCATGTTGAGAGAGCACATTTCCGGCGAGAATGTCCGAGCGGCCGCAGTGCGTTCTTCAAGGGTCATTCCCTGGCCGCCGCCGGTGGTGATGTTTACTACCGACTCGGTGCGCTCCCTGATCTCAGAGAGAAACAAGCCATACATTTCGGGATCGGGAGTGGGTTTACCGGTTTGCGGATTTCTGGCATGAAGGTGAAGGATTGCCGCACCAGCCTCCGCTGCGCCGATGGCATTCTCGGTGATCTGCTCGGGAGTGAGCGGCAAATAAGGAGACTGCGATGGGACGTGGACTGCCCCAGTCACGGCGCAGGTGACGATAACTTTGCGAGTCGTAGATGTGGCCATTGTTCGATCACCCCTTCAGCGAAATCGGCTCGGTTCCGTGGACATTGTCGCGCATCGGGACGTTCTCAACCGCTTGCACGTGCCGGGCGATTGTGATGGCAACACGCGACTCGAGTCGAACCTGAATTACAATAGTGTGATTGTCGATGATGAACTCAACAATTGGAGTTGTGTCGACAAATCACCCAATGGAGCCTGGCGATGGCGGTGCAGCACCATTCGAACATCATTGAGCTCAGTCCCGAACGGGTCTACGGCGGATTTGGCAGCGACGATCCGGCTGCGGTTCTCGCGATTGGCAATACGCCGCTGCTAAGCCTGCGGCGATTTGCACGACGCACCGGCTTGCCAGATAGCGTCGAACTCTGGTTGAAGGCGGAGTGGGCGAACCCGGGCGGATCGGTGAAGGACAGGCCAGCTCTTGGCATTGTTCGTGATGGAATTGCTTCCGGGCAGATTGGCAATGGGCGTGTGCTTCTCGATGCCACGTCGGGAAACACCGGAATTGCGTATGCGATGCTCGGTGCGGCGTTTGGATTCAGTGTCGAGCTGGTGATTCCGGAAAACGCCTCAGAAGAGCGCAAGGCGATCCTCAAGGCGTATGGTGCGAATGTTGTTCTGAGTGATCCATATGAGGGATCAAACGGGGCCATTCGGCATGCCCGAGCACTTGCGGCGGATCATCCGGACTTCTACTTCTACGCTGACCAGTACAGTAATCCGGCGAACCCTGCGGCTCATTTCGCTACGACTGGTCCGGAGCTTTGGAGGCAGACAAGTCGCGGCATAACGCACTTTGTGGCTGGTTTGGGAACCACCGGGACACTCGTGGGTGCAGGTAGGTTCCTAAAGGAGTGCGATCCCGGCATCCAGATTGTTGCCGTGCAGCCTGCCGAGTCTTTTCATGGCATCGAGGGACTCAAGCATCTACCAACGGCCATTGTTCCTTCGATCTACGATGAGACGCTCCCCGATGTTCAGATTGGCGTCGATACCGAGGACGCCTACGCGTTTACCCGGGAGATTGCCAAGGTGGAGGGACTGTTCACCGGAACGTCGACGGGAGCGGCGGTTGCTGCGGCAGTTCGCATAGCACGGGAGCTTGCCGATCGTGGAGAGCCGGGTGTCATCGTCGCTCTCGCGCCCGATGGCGGCGGCAAGTATCTTTCTACAGAGTTGTGGAGTTAGTCGCAGTTCTCGCTGCGGCACATTGTCGAGAGGAAGATCCAGTCGATGTCTGATAGTGGAACGATCACGGTGCTCATTCCGGCACCATTGCGGCGCTACACCGGTGGTGTATCGAAGGTGTCCAGCTCGGGCTCGAATGTCACCGAAGTGCTGGCGTCGCTCGAATCGAGCTACCCTGGTCTTCGCGATCGCATCGTTGAGGAAGATGGCGAGATCCGCCGTTTCGTGAATGTCTTTGTCAACGGTCAGAATGTGCGAAAGCTGGAGGGCGTTGCAACGGCGACCAGCGAGGGCGACGAGATCGGAATCGTACCCGCAATGGCTGGTGGAACTGTCGCTTGACCTCTCTCAGACTGCCGGAGCACCATCGCGAAGCGATAATCCAGCACGCCCGAGATGAGGCGCCGAGGGAGTGTTGCGGCGTGATCGGTGGCAGGGAAGGCGTGCTGACCACCTTGCACCGCATCACGAACCGGGCTGAAGGCAACCGGCTTTACATGATGGATGACGAGGAGCTTTTCGCGGTGATGCGAGAGCTGACGCACCGGAACGAGGATCCGCTCGTCATCTATCACTCACACCCGGAATCCCCCGCATTTCCCTCCAAAACCGATGTCGAAATGGCGTTTTATCCCGATTCGATTTACATGATCTGCTCGCTGGAGAACCCTGAGAAGCCCTATCTCAGGGCGTTCACCATTGTCGACGAGCACATCGAAGAGGTTGCGATCAGCACCGGCTGATTGGCATGGCGCGAATCTATCAGTCTGCTGCAGTTGCCAATGCTGGAATCGCGCAACCGACGTCGGTGTACTCGATGTCGTCTATTGACGTTGCAGCATTCTCTCCACACATCGGGCAAGCAGGGTCTCGGTCGAGTTTTAGCTCGCGGAACTCCTGGTAAAGTGCGTCATAGGCCAGGAGTCGCCCAGCCAGGGTTTCGCCGATGCCGAGCGCGAGTTTGATGACTTCCGTGGCCTGAATGACGCCGATGATGCCGGGAAGCACACCGAATACGCCTGCTTCTGCGCAGTTTGGCGCCAGGTCTGGCGGAGGAGGGTCCGGGAAGAGGCAGCGGTAGCAGGGCCCTTGAGGCGGATGAAAGACTGTTGCCTGTCCTTCGAAGCGGAAAATGCTGCCGTGGACGTTTGGCTTGTCGAGAAGCACACAGGCGTCGTTGATCAGGTACCGACTGGCGAAATTGTCCGTTCCGTCGAAGATGATGTCGTAGTCAGCAAAGATCTCGAGCACATTTTCCTTGGAAAGCCGGGTTTCGTGCGGAATGACATTGACGTCGGGATTGATGGCATTGATGGCGATGCGGGCCGACTCTACCTTGGGCATCCCGATTCGGTCGGTTGTGTGGGCGATTTGACGCTGAAGGTTGCTATCGTCGACCACATCGTCGTCGACGATGCCAATCGTGCCAATCCCGGCTGCTGAGAGATAGAGAGCAGCGGGTGAGCCAAGTCCGCCAGCGCCAATCATGAGCACGCGCGTTTCAAGAAGCCTCTGCTGGCCAGCTTCGCCAACTTCGGGAAGCAGAAAGTGCCTGCTGTATCGACGCCGCTGTTCCGGGGTGAATGTTCTGGGGGTCGTCCAGGGCAGACCGGACACTTTCCAGGCGTTGAATCCACCAGCCAGATTGCGGACATCGGAGTATCCAAGGGCCTCAAGAGCCTTGGTGCCAAACACGGACCGAGCTCCCGAGGCGCAATAGACGATCACGGGAGCGGACTTGTCCGACGCGGCGTTCTCGACGCGTGACTCGAGGTGGCCACGAGGGATATGCACCGCTCCGCTGATGATTCCCTGGTCAGCTTCTTCGGTTTCGCGAATATCGATGAAAACTGCTCCCTCCCGGCGAAGGTGTTCCGCTGCGGAGTTGTCGATTTCTTTGATTTCCGCTCGGGTTCTTTCGAGTAGGTCGCGATAGGTGGTGGCCATTTGGCGTGTCTCCTGAACGAAATCTGATGGCGAGTGGGCAATCTGGAGTTCTTGGTCAACAACGATGCTATTCCCGTTTCTGCAAGTGTAATACCTGAGGGCTGAGCCTGGTAAATGCGCGAAGTCCTGACTGATCGTGACTCGATTTACCAACTGCGACTGACCGGCGACACGAGGCTCCGAATCTCGCTAGCAGCACGACGGTTTGGTGGGACATGCCGTGGTTCAAGGCGTGGCTGCGGCAAGAGCCTGATCGAGGTCGGCGATCAGATCGGATACGTCCTCGATCCCAATAGAGAGTCGCACAAGTCCATCAGTCATGCCTACAGCCGACCGCTCCTCTGGCTCCATACCGCGATGGGTTGATATTGGCGGGTAGAGAGCGAGGCTGTAGACATCACCAAGCGTCGTACCCGGAAGGAAGACCTGGAGTGACTCGAGGAATCGGAACACCTCCGGTCGGCCAGCGTTCTTGATCTCGAACGAAACCATGCCGCCTCTCATTGGAGTGTGAAACACTCTGGCGGCAGTATCGTCAGTGAAACCTGGCCAGTACGTAGCGTCGACTGCTGGATGATCATGCAGGAAGGCCGCGACTACCGCTGCATTTTCGCTTTGCTGCCGAACTCGCAAGGGAAGCGTCTTGAGGCCTCGCAGGGTGAGCCACGACTCGAAAGGACCTGGAACGCCGCCGACCAGCTTGGTCAACTCCACGATTTCGAATGCGCGATCGGCGGTGGTCGCTATGACACCGCCGGTAACGTCGCCGTGGCCCGCCAGGTACTTCGTAGTGGAATGCACGACCGTATCGACGCCAAACGACGCTGGATTCACGAGCGCTGGGCTGGCGAACGTGTTGTCACAAATCACAACCGCTCGATTCGAATGTGCAATTGCGACAAGCTCAGGCAGATTCGCGACTCGCAGAAGTGGGTTGGAGATCGTTTCCAGCAAGACAGCTCGCGGCCGGTGCGTTGATATTGCAGACTGCACTTCATCCAGGTCGGAGGTATTGATGAAAACGGTGTCCACGCCCATCGGCTCAAAAATGGTCGTGAGAAGACTTGCCGTTGCTCCATAAAGATCAGTCGCGGCGACGATGGTTGAACCTTGTCTGACTTCATTCAGAATGGCTGCATGGAGCGCAGCCATGCCAGACGCGAACGCTATCGCCTCCTCTGTCCCTTCCAGCGAGGCCACGGCGATTTCGAGTGCGCGAGTCGTCGGGTTGCTGAATCGGGAATATGCGTATCCAGGCTCTTCCCCTCCGAGAACCGCGTCGAGCCTTGCCATGTCGCTGTGGAGGAATGAGGTCGTCGCATAGACCGGGGTGGATGTCGGCATTCCAGTTGGACTTTTCTGCCGTTCGCCTGCGTGTACGGATCGCGTTGCAAAACCCTTGGAGGGCAAGTCAGAAATTCGTGACACCGGTGTCTTTCTCCAAACGGACTGTCATCGGGGTGATCGAGTGGCCGATCTCAGCACGCAGAGACCGGCCAGCAGAAACAAGATCGTAAACAAGCGCAACCAGGCGCTTCTTTCTCGTCAGAATTTCCAAGTTTTAAGAAACTGCAAGACAGGCCGATCATTAGGATCGCCAGCCGTGTTGGCACTCCCAGCCGAGTAGACGGCGAGCTTTTTCGGTGGTGAAGCCAGAGCTTGTGCCGGGGATGGAGCCTCGGACTTCGGTGTTTGGTGCGTAGGTTGCAAGCAGCTCGTCTGTAGGAATCTCCGACTGGGTGTCCGGAGCCACCACGTTGAATGGCTCGAATCCGCCGAAATCAGACTCGATGGCCAGTCGACATGCCGCTGCGGCATCCCTGACGTCGACATATCCCCAGAGAGTCTTCGCGCTGTTTTTCAGCCAGGTCTCGTCCCGAGCGTCGCGACCAATGGCTTCGATTTCGTCGGGCCAGCCTACCCAATGAAAGCGCATGGCCGCAATCTGCATAACGTCCCGACGGCAGAACATCTCGGCGGTGCGTTCGTCGACTTCCTTGGAAAGACCATAGGCGTCGTGATTGTCCATCGGGTGGGACTCATCCAGCGGGGCGTATCGAGGATGCAGTGGAGTGGGCGACCAGGCAGCACCATAGGCTGAAACACTCGACGCGATCGCGGCTCGTTTCACACCCAGGAGTGAAGCAGCCTGCAGAACATTGAAGGTCGCCATCGTGTTATTGGAGAAGACCACTTCGTCTGGATGGCCATATGGGTTGGGAATTGCGCCGAGATGGATGACCGCATCGCAACCTTTCATCGCCCCGGCAATCTCCCCGATCGACTGGAGGCTGGTAAAGATGAACCGGGCTCCTTCAGGCAGTGATTGCGGTTGTTTCTGATCAACACTTACGACTGTGTAGCCATTGTCCGCGAGATCGGATACCACATATTGACCGAGCTTGCCGCTTCCACCAGTGACCAGTACGTTCATCAATCCATCCCTTCCAATGTGGCCCGGTTGCAGTCCGCAACTTGCCTTTTCAGCGAGGCGAATCTGAGGCTCTGTAGTATGCCAGTTAAGTTGCCGAACCTGGGACAGCCACGTCTCCTTGCTGATCGTACTCAAGCGGAATTCAATCCTGTTCACGGAAAATGGGCGAGCGATTTCGGAGAGGAACGGAGATAACCTGTCAGCCGGTCTGTAGCTCCGCCTGAAGAAATGGCGCGTTTGTCGGTGCGGGTGCGCCAATCGGACCTGATTCTGAGGTGATTGCAAGCACTGCGAAATCGTCCGGGTTGGCTGCCACGGCGAACTCCGTCTCTCCGGGCCGCAAGACTCCTGCCGAGATGGGTCCTGTATCGTCGATCAACCAGACCTGAAAAACCTCATCAGGTGCGAGATCGGGCAGGCCCGCCAACTGGATCGAGATGATTCCTTCGTTCTCCAAATAGGTTGCTGCTCCACTTGCCGTGACCTCCGGCGACGTTGCAGCCAGATCGTAGGTTCCCACGGACGGTTCATCGCTATCGCGAAGCGAGAAGTTCCATGCCAGCAGGCCGATTGACAAGAGCAACATCGCCGCTGCGGCTGCCCAGGGGAGCCATCGCCTCGCGGCTCGTTCAGCGGCGAGGTCGATTGGCGGATTTGCCGGAGCGGGCCCAACTTGGGTCTCGGGAAGTCGGCGCGGCCGCGAGGCGAGATCCTGATCGATTGCGGCGAGGATAGAGCCTCTCAAGTGGGGAGGTGGTTCCATTTCATCCACG
Source organism: Thermomicrobiales bacterium (assembly GCA_041745115.1). GTDB lineage: Bacteria > Chloroflexota > Chloroflexia > Thermomicrobiales > UBA6265 > JAHBVL01. The sequence continues at coordinate 4,788 of JBGTJM010000378.1, read as the reverse complement.
CCCAAGGGAAGTGCGGCCACCATCGCCAGATGACGCGCAACTTCGTCACGGCAGGATTCGCACTCCTCGAGATGGGTCGCGACCGCAATCTCTTCTTCACGACTGACTGCGTCGAGCGCGTAGGCCCCCAACAGGTCGCGATACATTTTGTGTTCCTGAACGCTGATGCTCGGTTCCACTCCGAGAAACTCCGTCATATACCGAAGAGCCCGACCTGATTCTGTGTGCTTACTAGCCAGGGACAGGCTCGCTGCCGGCTCGCTGCTCGATCAATACCTCATACATCTTGTGCAGACCCAATCTGAGCCTGCCTTTTACCGTTCCCAGCGGCAGATCATGCCGCTCGGCGATTTCGCGGTGAGTGAGTCCTTCAAAGAAGGCCATTTCGATCGCTTGTCGCTGCTCATTCGGGAGCGTTTCCATGGCACTCCGGATTTCCCGCTGGTCCAACTGCGCCAAGACTTCGACAGCCGGGTCGGATGCTCCGATGAAGGGCGCATTTGGATCGAGCTCGACTTCGCGACCGGCCTGATTTTTGCGCTTGCGGACGACATCGATAGCTCGATTGTGGACGATCGTCAGCAGCCAAGCTCGCAGGCCTGCGCCTTTCGCCGGGTCGAAGGTGCTGGCCTTTCTCCAGACTTGCATGAAGGCGTCCTGGACGACCTCCTCCGCGGCTGAGCCATCGCCCAGTACACGGTAGGCCAGCCCGTAAGCAAAACGTCCGTAACGATCGTAGAGCTCTGCAAGTGCTGCAGACTCTCCATTTGCCACTAGCTGGACGAGGGCGTTGTCGTCCTGCGCATCCAAGGCGCGACCTTCCTATGAGATTCAACGTTGTATGAGTGCTCTCGGATCACTCCCGGGACAGTGTACCGATGGATGGCCCCTGGAGCGATGCAACTGTCAATGCGGAGCGGTTGTTCGAGAGGAAGTATGACGCAATGTGTCGAGCATCGCCCTGGCAGATCGCCCGTCGTGTTAGCCCAGCGCATCGCTTTGCTTGCCTCGCAATGATCCAAAACGAAGGAACCCTCGTTGTGGTGGTTAGTGGAGTCAGGACTGTCTGGCTCATGGAAATGATCTGGGCCGCAAGGTTTCCAGGTAACTACACAGGGAGAGCAATCGATGAAAGCGATGCACGAACGTTTACTCGAGGAAGTCCTCGCGGAACGAGAGAGAATGACGACCCGCCGCAGCTTGATGGTCGGTGGAGGCAAGCTGGCGTTCGGCGGCATGCTGGCAGCGGCCATGTTTGGCTCGCCGGCGTTGCGAGCGACTGGGGTGGTGGCTCATGACATGATGTCGGACTTCGCGGACGATGTCGAGGTCCTGAACTATGCGCTGACTCTGGAGCACCTGGAGTATGCGTTTTACCGCGACGGCATTGGTCAGTTCACGTTCGGTGCGGGACCATTCAATGAAGACATCGACATGCTTCTCGGGCTTGTGCGAGATCACGAGGGCGCCCATGTGGACACACTCACTGAAGTGATCGGCAGCCTTGGTGGAACGCCCGTTGGCGAAGCGACCTATGACTTCGGATACACCGACGCCAACTCATTTCTGCTAACGGCGGCCGCACTGGAAAACACCGGCGTGCGGGCATATGACGGAGCTGGCGCTTCGATCTCAGATCCAGGCCTGCTGACGGCCGCTGGCTCGATTGTGGCTGTTGAAGCACGGCACGCATCTTACCTGAACCTGCTCACCGGAGAGTCTCCATTCCCGGAGGCATTCGAAACGCCAGCTACTCGCGACGAAGTGCTCGCGATCGCTGGAGCATTCATCGTTTCTTAGTTCCGTATCTGACAGTTGATCACCCGTTTGGCCGGCGATGTGCCGGCGAATCAAATCGAAAGGAAATGAAATGACGTTTTTGCAAGATTCGATGATGAGCCCATTTGCCGATGAGGTCGAGGTACTCAATTACGCGTTGACCCTCGAGCATCTTGAGGCAACGTTTTACCGAGAAGCGAACGCGACCTTTACCGATCAGGACTATATCAACGCTGGATACCAGGCCTCGGTTCGGGAGAAGATTGTCGATATCGGTGAGCATGAGGCCACACACGTGGCGACGCTGACTCAGGTGATCATGGATCTCGGCGGCGAGCCGGTAGCAGAGGCTATGTACGACTTCGGGTATTCAACGCTGCAGGAGTTCCTGGCGACTGCCGCGGCCGTCGAGAATCTGGGAGTGGCTGCGTACACGGGCGCCGCTCAGTACCTGATCGAGAACGATGCCCTGCTGACGGCAGCACTGACGATTCACGGCAACGAGGCTCGCCATGCCGCCTACCTGAACGTCGTGACAGGGGAAATTCCATTCCCGGAAGCTTTCGATGCGCCGTTGACGCCTGAAGAAGTGCTGGCAATCGCGGGACCATTCATCGTCGGCTAAGTCTGACAATAACGTCCTTCACAACGGACAGGGCCAGTGGCGACGATGCCTCCGGCCCTGTCCATTTATCTTCGAAAGAGAGTTCGCCCGACGATGCCTACCGCGAATACCGCGACACCTGCAAGGACTGACTGCCATGGCAAGGTCACGACGAGGACCAAACATCCCGCAAGACCCACGAGATTGCACCACCTTGGCCATCGCCGGGCCTGACCGGTCTGTGTGAAAGCGGAGGCGTTGGCAATCGCGTAGTAGACCAGGACGCCAAATGAGGAAAATCCGATCGCGCCTCGCAAATCGACCGTCAGTACGAGTGCACATACGACCAGCGCGAGGGCAATCTCGGCGTGGTGAGGCACGCGATAGGTGGGATGGACCGCAGCCAGCCAAGAGGGCAGATCGCCGTTGCGGGCCATCGCCAGCGACGTACGTCCGATTCCGGCGATGAGGGCGAGAAGAGCGCCGAGGCTGCCGGTGATGGCGCCAGCGCGGACGACTGGCTCTACGCCGCCGACACCGGCCGATTGCACAGCAGTGACGAGGGGAGCCGCTGATGCTGCGAGGGCTTCCGGTCCAGCAGATAGCAACGCACTGGTTCCAACGGCCAGGTAGACCGCGAGTGTGATGAAGAAGGCGATCGGAATGGCGCGGGGAATCGTCCTGCCGGGATCGCGGACCTCCTCGCCCATGGTGGCGATGCGCGCATACCCGGCGAAGGCAAAGAAGAGGAGACCTGCCGACTGCAGAAGACCGTAGATTCCGTTGTTCCCGATACTTAGCCAACCATCCAGGTTGGAGCCTTCCGTTTCACCAGGTACAAGAATGGAAACAACCACTGCGGCCAGAGCGATGAGGGTGAATGCGACCAAGATTCTGGTCAAGCCAGCTGTTCTGGTGATACCGCGATAGTTGAACGCGGCCAGCGTGAGTACCGCCGCGACTGCAATCAGGCGCTGGCCCCAGTGGCTTGACGGGACCGTATAGGCAGCGAAGGTCAGGGCCATAGCGGTGCAGGATGCGGTCTTGCCGATCACGAATCCCCAGCCGGCAGTGAATCCCCACCATTCGCCGAGGCGTTCACGACCGTAAATGTATGTGCCACCGGAGGTTGGATAGGCAGCTGCGAGCTGGGCAGAGGCAATGGCATTCAGGTAGGCGATGACAGCGGCTATCGCGAGGCCGATCAGCAATCCGCTCCCGGCTGCGGTTGCGGCGGGGGCCCATACCGAAAACACCCCTGCACCGATCATCGATCCAAGGCCGATAACGACAGCGTCTCTGGTGCCGAGCTTGCGGGCCAGTGAAGGCTGGGCACGTGGTTCCGAGATTGCTGGCGGTTCGAAGGTCACCGAGCGATCCTGCTTAATCAAGAGTGCACCTGAGCGTCGCTTCCCATCCCGGTATTGCATTAGTGCCGCGACGCCACAATAGATGACGTGATTACATCACACTACGTTGAATTGGGTCGGGAGCAGGAGTGATGTTGTGATACGTCCCAGACTACCGATCGCGCTCGCTGGGAGGATCGCCAGGTTGTTTTCCTGAGTCGTTGGGGTCTTTGCCGCCGGTGCCGGGATTGGGTTTCAGCTCGTCGTCGGGATCACTTCCCGAGGCGGGCGTTTGCGGTGCGCCGAAGGAGCCGCTCTCGCCATCGGTGATGGCGCCGGACTCCGGGCTCTGGCTCTGATCGCGATCTCTCATGGTTTCCTCCGTTACTGACCCGCTTGCCGCGGGATACTTCCAGGATATCCCACGCAGTATTTATGCCAGAAGGCGGTCCGACCGCTACTCCATGCATGGGATCAGGGCGCCGGATGCTGGTCACGCGCGTTTTCGAGTATTCGTAGCACGAGCTTTTCCTCTGGATCGAGATCGACGCCGTTTCCGGAGGTCCAGCGTTTTGCCATTTGGCCCAGATCGTGGAGCTCGCCGGTTCGATAGGCTTCGAGGATGGCAGGATGAATGTAAGCGCTTCTGCAGACGGCTCGAGTGTTTCCGAGGCACTCTGCCGCCTCGTCGATTGCCGCGACGATCTGGCGGGCGATTTCGGTTTCCGATTCTGGTGGTGGCAGGGTTTGCAGGGCCTGCGCGGCGATGACTGTGCCGGCCCAGGTCCGGAAGTCCTTGGCCGTGAAATCCTCACCGGTGATCTCCCTGAGGTATGCATTGACGTCGGCTGAGGTGATCTCGTTGATGCTGCCGTCGTCATCTTCATATTGGAAGAGAGTCTGACCGGGGAGATCCTGGCTTCGTTTGACGATTTTTGCCAGGGCTGGGTCACTGATCGCGAAAGCGTGCTCTTTGCCACTCTTGCCGGTGAAGCGGAAGCGCATTGTGGAGCCTTCCACCTTCACATGCCGGTCGCGGAGGGTGGTGAGTCCGAA
>JBGTJM010000377.1:0-3533 GCA_041745115.1 Thermomicrobiales bacterium | reverse complement strand
TTCTGGCTGTCGGGCGTTGAAGAAGATCACTCCAACCCCAGCCGGGAATCCGACGACCTCGGCCCCTTCGATGCTTTCGACCAGCTCGATGTCGTTCACCGACATCGGAGCCGCCATGTTCGAACCCTGCTGCAGCGCTGCAAGAGAGGTTTCCGCGCTGGCGAAGAACAGGAGATTCAGGTTCTGAATAAGCGGTGCACCATGGTGATAGTCGGCGTGGGCCTCGAGCTCGACACGTTCACCTTCGACAAGCTGGAGGAACTTGTATGGACCAGCGCCAATGCGCTCAGAGGTTGTCCAGTACGGGAGCTCCGTGATCGTCGCCCGGTCTGCATCACCGAGAACGTGCTCCGGAAGAATGTTGATGAAGATAAACCCTGCCAGCAGGCCCGAGTCTGGGCGGGCGAGCTCGATGCGAACTGTGTAATCGTCTGGTGCCGTGACCCCGGTCAGAGACGTGGGCGTCTCTGACTCACGGGATTCGTCGTAGCCAACCACATTTCGGAAGGAAGAGCCCCAGCGGGAGGTGGTTGCGGGATCTGTCAACAGGTTGATGGTGAACACCACGTCGTTTGCCGTGACTGGCGTGCCGTCGTGCCAAACCGCGTTCTGGCGCAGGGTGAACGTGTAGACATCGTCCACAATCTCCCATGACTCGGCCAGGTCTCCGACAAAATCCTGGAGATCCGCGCTGAGCGTGACAAGGCGGGCATCTACCATTCGGTTGATTTCGAACTGACTGCCGCCATTAATGACGAAGCTATAGGCCGGTAGCTCAGTGTTCGGTCGTCCGCCGCCACCCTGAGTTGCTCCCGCATCGAAGCTGAGGCTCATCGTGTCCTGCGCACCCGCGGAGGTGATTGTGGACGCATTGATTAGCGCTACAGCGAACGGTGCTCCCAATCCCATAGCAGCTGAATACTTGACAATGTCACGACGAGATAGCTTCCCCGCCGCAGCGTCCGCCATGAGTGTATCGATACGAATCGGGCCTTTGCTCATTCTTTTCCTCCTGGATAAACCGCTTTTTTCTTCGCTCACGTTGAGCCAATATGATGGAAGGTCGTCGTCGAAGCGCTCTCTCGATGGAGTCACCTCCGACTCGACTCTGGTGCCGGGCTGCCATAAAGCCCTCTCCAAAGCGGCTCGAATCCGAGCCGGCTTGCTGTTGTTTCGAAATGGGCGATCAGTGCTTCACGGGTCGCCACCCCATCTCTGCGAAGGGCCGCTGCGGAGATAGCCTCGTGTTCAGCGAGGTCCTGCGCTACTTTGCCAGGCGTGGGAGGCTTTTCACGAGTTCGTGACGCCGCCAGTGAGTAGACCGCGTCGAGAAGTGCGGCGATGATGCGATTGTCCGCGCGGCTCATGATGGTGCGATGCATGCCGATATCGCTTTCGAAGTGCTCTACGTTTCTCTCGGCATGATCTCGCATAATCGTAATCTGCGCTTCGATCTGTTCGAGGTCGTCGTCGGTAAGTCTTTCCACGGCGGTCGTCACTGCCGCAATCTCGAGCAGACAACGGGTCTCTTCGAGCTCTCGTTCATTGAAGCTTCGCAGCAACACGTCGGTGGTGAAATGGTTGAGATATGACTCTGCTTCGAATTTGCCAACGAAACGGCCAACTCCCTTGCGTGTTTCCACCACGCCGACCGCTTCCATGCCTTGCAGGGACTCCCTTACGAGAGGGCGTCCCACCCCAAGCTGGGTCGCGAACCAGGACTCGCCTGGAAGGCGATCTCCAGGCTGGAGGTGATTGGAGGCGATGTACTCTCTGATTCGCAGATCGACTTCTTCACGGCGGGAAGTGGGTGAGTAGGGGCGAATGCCTGCCGCGATGCGTTGAGATGTTGCGGGATCCAAGGCTGCGGCACCAGTCATGTGAGAGCTTTCCGCGATGCTTCTTGTAAGATGTCTTACAAGAAGCATAGTGAGTTGCGTAGTTTCTGTCAAACCGTGGACGTGAATCGGGCATCAACGGTGAAGAATGGCTTGGTAAACTCGGGTTTGCCGGGCTGCCAGCGCTGGCGGCAGAGCAATGACGAGAGTGAGTCTTACGTAACATGGACACTCAGACACTCCTGATCGACGCAGACGACACGCTTTGGGAAAACAACATCTATTTCGAGCAGGCTATCGAGGGATTCATCGACTTTCTCGATCATTCGCAGCTGTCTCGCGATCAGATTCGGGCGGCGATCGATGAGATCGAGCTGGCCAATGCCTCGGTGAATGGATACGGTTCAGAGGGTTTCGCCAAGAACCTGCGGCAGTGTTATGAGCATCTGGTCGAGCGCAATATCTCGGATTACGACCTGGCGACTGTTATCGGGTTCGGGCAACAGATTCTGTCGCAGGACGTCCGCCTCATCGACGGAGTTGCCCAGACCCTGGAGCGTCTTTCGACTCGGCATCATCTGGTGATTTTCACAAAAGGGAATCAGGACGAGCAACAGATGAAGATCGACCGGTCGGGTATCGACACGCATTTCGTGGACGCGATCGTGGTACCCGAAAAGAACGAGTCGGCCTATCGAGCGGCTCTTGAGACTCTTGGCTGGGCGGCCGAGGCGTCCTGGATGGTTGGGAACTCGCCGAAGTCAGATATCAACCCTGCGATGTCAACCGGCATGAATGCCGTGTTCATTCCTCACGACCACACCTGGCGCCTGGAGCAGCAGGAGATTGTGCCGGGTCGCGGTCGACTCCTTCAGCTCGAGCGGTTTGCGGATCTGCTCGATCACTTCTGACGTTTCGCGCTCTATGCCTTTTCACCGCAATTCGTGCTCGGCCAACGAGTGCATTCGAGGAGTTTGCTGGCGGTTTTCCGTTTGCAGCCGACAATTGGCACTGGTCCCCGCTGCCGTCGCTTATACGGGTGCAGGGTTGCGCGCGGTTTCCAAATAACTCTCGGCCTGCAGATTGAAGAGATGAGCGTAGGTTCCCCGCTGGTCCATCAGCTCCTGGTGGGTTCCCTGCTCGATCAGCCGACCGTGCTCCAGCACGAGGATACGGTCCGCCTGGCGAGTAGTGGAAAAACGGTGGGAGATGAAGATCGCCATCTTGCCGTGCGCGAGCTCCCGGATGCGGGCGAAGAGATCATGCTCGGCTTCTGCGTCGAGCGCCGATGTCGGCTCGTCGAGGATCAGGATCTGGGCGTCCTTCATGAAGGCGCGGGAGAGTGCGACACGCTGCCACTCTCCGCCGGAAAGCTGATGTCCGGTGTCGAACCATTTTCCGAGGATGGTGTCGTATCTGTCTGGCAGTCCCTCGATGAGCGCGTCGGATCCACCTCGCCGTGCTGCCGTCGCGACGGCTTCTGAGTCATCGATTGCCGCGATGTTTCCCATCCCGATGTTTTCTCGGGCGCTGAGCTGATAGGTTACGTAGTCCTGGAACATCGTGCCGAACTGACTTCGAATCTCCTGCGGGTCGTAGTCTTTCAGATCGACCCCGTCGATCAATATCTGGCCTTCGGTGGGGTCGTAAAGGCGCCCCAGCAGCTTCACTATCGATGTTTTTCCCGCGCCGTTC
>JBGTJM010000376.1:0-7598 GCA_041745115.1 Thermomicrobiales bacterium | reverse complement strand
GACGCCACCCCAACTGAGCATGACAAATGGAGATCATCCGTCACGATTCGGCAGTTGATGTCTCACACCTCTGGTCTGCCTGAGGATCTGCCCAGAAAGTGGTTCGCTGGCCAACCCTCCCCTCGCTACGAAGAAATCGCTGACGCGCTGATCGGCCGTCCCCTTGAATACTCACCCGGCACACAGATGGTTTACTCGAATGCAGGGTTCGCCCTCCTTGGCAGAGTGATCGAAAGGACGAGTGGCACAAATATCTGGGACCTGGTCTGGGAGCGAGTCCTCGATCCACTCCAACTGAGAAACACGGTCGACCGACCGGGCCCGTCGCTCGATCATCGAATCGCCAGAGTTCGTGATCCGGGCAATGAAGGAAAAGAAACAGAGTCGTACAACAGCCAGTATTGGCGTGATCTCGGCATTCCCTGGGGTGGTCTGTATGGCAGCGCCCGCGATCTCACCACGTTCGCGGCATCCTTCCTGGCAAGTGGGTCGTCATTCCTTTCGCCAACTGCATGCGCCGCCATGATTTCGAACCAGATCGAAGGACTTTCCGGCTCCGTGCAGAGTCTTCGCGTTCACTGGCCCCAAGCCTCCTGGGGACTCGGTTGGGAGGTCAAAGGCAGCAAGCGAAAGCACTGGACCGGTGACCTGACCTCGCCTGAAACATTCTGCCATTTTGGTGCGGCCGGCACCTTGCTCTGGGCCGATCCGCGGCACGAGATTGCGACCGCCATCTTTGCAAACCGCACGACGTTTCACCTCTGGCCGTTCCGACCGCCGAGGTGGTCCAGGCTCTCGAACTCGATAGTCACAGCACTGACCTGATCGACCCCGCTTCTATTGCTTCAGATCACTTGGACCAAACGATCGAGGCAACAGATCGTCGATTTTCAGGATTTCGGGACCATCTTTCCCATCCAGAATCACAGCAACGCCAGCATCAACTCCGCGAAACTCGTTGATGACCTGGCGGCACCCACCACAAGGCGTTACCCCGTTCATCTTCGGCGCGGTAACGGCGATCGCCTGCAATCGGCGGTGCCCCGCCGCTACCGCGGTGCCGATGGCCACGCGTTCAGCGCAAACCGTCAGCGGGTAGCTGGCATTCTCAACATTGCACCCGGTGAACACTTCGCCAGTAATCGTCAGGACTGCTGCACCAACGGGAAAGTTCGAGTACGGCACATAGGCATTGGCGGCAGCAAGCCGTGCTGCGTCTACGAGGAGCTGAACCTGCTCCTCCGAAACGCCCTCTTCTCTGTCATGTAACACAGTCTTGAAATCTCCCTTCGGTGTCATCTCGGCAACGAGTGTCGGAGATCAAGTGGTACCGTTACCCGTATTGGCCGACGTACGACCCCCACAAGGCATCCTATGAACAGTGACTCACCCAACACCCGTCAACGACTTGCCGAGTTTCTCCGTCAGGCGCTCGATCTGACCGAAGAGGCGAACGCGCTGGCGAGCGAGATAGTGCCATTCAAGCAGGACACCAACGCTGGAATCTACTCTATCGAGCTGGAGTCGTCTGTCGGCGTGGCCCCATTTTTGATCTACCACTATCTGCTGGAGTCTACGAACGCCGAACATCGCACGGGCCGTGAGCTCTTTGAGGTCGATCTCAAAACGCTCGAGCGAGCCGCGACGATCGACTCACCCGGCCCGCGCATCATGGCCCATGCGTTGGCCGGCGATGAGGCCTTCATCCTTGCCACAACACCCGCGACACATCGTGTGCTCACTGGCCAGGATACCGATTCTGGCCTGCATTCCGATGAGATCCAGACTGGCGCTTCGACATCAGGCCCGATCCGCCATGAAGCGGCCACCAAACTGGTCGAAGCACTTGTAGACGCCAATCAGCTCGCCGCAGCATGGCTCGCCGCCATTCGAAGCGACGACCCGGGTGAAACATCGCCCAGCCCCGGAACAGACTTTATCGAATTCAACGAAGCAGAAACCGCACTTGCGCTCTATGTGCTTGACGACCGCAGCATCAAGGACCTGCTTGCCGTTCTCAACTTGATGATCGAAAGCGCCCGAAGCCTCAAGACAGAACAGAACGGCAACACCGCGAATGGAGTGAACTGACAAACGTCATCGTTTGTTCGGCGAAGTCGTCAGGTGCAGTGCGGAACCCTCACCCGCAAGTACCGTTCATTCACCGGGACGAAACGTCACCTTGCCCCTCCGGAACGTACCGCTCCTGCCATGCTTTGGCAGTCGCTTCTGGCACGCGAACGAAGAGCCCTGTTCCCTCAGCGAGCAGCAATCCGTCTGACTGACGCCGCAACTCTGCCGCCACATCCAGCTTTCGCCCAAAGTCCTTCACAATCCATGCCCTTGCCCTAGTGGGCTCGCCAATCTCCACGGGTTTCCGGAAATTCACGTTCAGCCGCGCGGTAACTGCCCAGATCGCGGCATTCGAAAGCACCCACCCCATCACCTCATCGAGCACGGTCGTGATCAGTCCACCGTGAGCGATGCCACCGTATCCCTGCTGCTCCGCAGCCGGGGCCCACTCCGTCCAGACCGATCCATCTTCCTCAGCCCAGAAGCTCAGATGTAGGCCATGAGGGTTCAGTCGGCCACATCCGAAGCAGTGGTGATCCTCTCGTACGACCAGAGGCGACGCTGTGCTTTCGCCCATATCAGCCGCCGGTCCCGCCGCCCTTGATCCCCGGGTCCGTCAATGCCCCAGGATCGAGCAGAGCACTCAGCTCGGCTTCAGTCAATTCCGTCATTTCCACCGCAACATCAAGCACCCGCCGCCCGCTTGCATATGCCTCTTTGGCGATCTTCGCTGCCAGGTCGTACCCGATTATTGGATTCAAAGCGGTAACCAGAATCGGGTTTCGCTCGATCAGTTCCGCGATTCTGTCCCGATTCACCTCAAATCCGGCAATCGCCTTGTCCGCCAGCACTTCCGACACCGAAGCAAGGATACTGATCGACTCGAGCAAGTTATGCGCGATCATGGGCAGCATGACGTTGAGCTCGAAATTGCCCATCTGCCCGCCGACGGCAATTGCCGCGTCATTACCAATCACCTGAGCACTCACCATCATGGTCGCCTCGGGGATAACCGGGTTGATCTTCCCTGGCATGATCGAAGAGCCCGGTTGCAGTGCGGGAAGCTCGATCTCCGCCAGACCCGCGATCGGACCACTGTTCATTAGCCGCAAATCATTGGCAATCTTCATCAATCCCACAGCGTAAGCTCGAAGCTGCCCACTCAATTCGACGACCGTATCCTGCGAGCTCTGTGACGCAAAATGATCCGGGGTCTCTACGAAAGGCAGCCCGGTGCGTTCGGCCAGGACATCAGCCACCCGCCCTCCAAACTCAGGATGCGCATTGATCCCGCTGCCCACCGCCGTCCCGCCAATTGCCAGCTCGGCCAGTCTCGGTAGCGAAGCATCGATCCGGGCTCGAGCGTTTCCCACCTGGGCCGACCATCCGCCGATTTGTTGCCCCAGCCGCACCGGCGTCGCATCCATCAGGTGGGTTCGACCCGTTTTGACGATTGTTTGACACTCTTCCGCTCGCCGGTCGAGCGTCTGCTGCAAATGCTCCATCGCCGGGAGCAGGCGCTCTGCCACCTCCAGAAATGCTGCAACGTGGATTGCCGCCGGTATGACGTCATTGCTGCTCTGGCACATATTCACGTCATCGTTCGGATGAACCGGCCGACCGCCACCGGCAATCTGGCCCGCCCGGCTGGCGATGACCTCATTGGCGTTCATGTTGGTCGAAGTTCCGGACCCCGTCTGAAAGATATCGATCGGAAAATGCTCGTCCCATCGGCCATTGGCCACTTCGTCTGCTGCCTCTCGAATCAGCGCCCCTTTCTCGGCCTGCAGTAGACCTAGGTCCTGGTTGACCTGCGCCGCCGCGCTCTTGACCAGTCCTAGTGCCCGCAGGAAAGGCCGAGAAAAGCGCAGCCCACTGATCGGGAAGTTCAAAACGGCACGTGCAGTCGTGGCGCCATAGAGCGCATCTGCCGGAACGTCCATTTCACCCATGCTGTCCCGTTCAATTCGAGTGTTCAGAGTCACGTGAGTAGCCTCCCCCCAGGAAAGAGAATTTCGCCCAACGATTCTACTTCCCCCGTCGTAACCCGCGTTACATCAGAAATGCACGAACCGTCGCTTCAGAAGGAAAAAACGATGGCAGCGAGTTTGAATTCGCGTGTCCGTTCAGTTGACCTTGCAACACTCCGCGAGTAGCATCTGTTGCAGTCTGGTGAACGACGCTGCCGGCGGATGATCTGGTCTCCCGCGATCAGATTTGGCCGCGGTGAAACCTCTCAGCATGTGCGGTGAGTGGGAGTCATGCCGGATTGGTCGCCTGAAACAGAAGGACACCCCGCAATATGTCCGGAACGCGCTGCTGCGATACCTGTGCGTATCACCTACCAGGTGCAGAAAGATTCTCCGGCAGTTGCTCCCATCCGTTACGACAAAACACCCACGGCATAGCTGTACTCGTTCGTTCAGCCGAATTGGCCTGCCGTACGGATTGGGGAACCGACTGCTGGCATCAAGGACCCGGGTCAATGGGCATCGAGGTCAGGCTCACAATTTGGGGGCCATTCTCGACGCCGAACATCCCTGGAGATCAACTGCCAATTGATCTGATCGACATGCTGATCAGTCAGTCTGAACCGTAATCTGCTCGTCCCACCGGTACCAAAAGCAAAGAGCCGACCGCGAACGCGGTCGGCTCTCTGAAATTGCCTTATGTCCGCCAGATCAACCCATCTGGGTCGTATGCTTTGGCTCGACCAGGATGATGATCCGCTCGTCCCCCGGCTGGTTCCAGGGGTACTTTTCGACGCCGAGGTACTTGTTCGCCATCTCATCGATGAAAGCCTTTTCCGGATCGGGATCTACCCGAGCCACAGTGCCTCGCACTTCGAGATACCGATAGGGATTCTCCGGATCGACGATCGAAAGTGCGATATTCGGATCCCGCTCCAGATTCTTGGCCTTCTGTCGCGTCGTTGTCTGGCTGAACTTCAGGTACTGTCCGTCCCATCCAAACCACACGGGATTTACCTGAGGTTCACCTGATGGACCAATAGTGGCCACATGTGCCAATGCTTTCGATTCGAGTAGGTCCTTGTACTGATCGGGAATCGCCACGTCTCTATCCTTTTTCTCAGGCTGCAGAATCGAGCCTGGTGCTCACTAACCAATCGTAACTACCGAATGTGATCGTAGCACGGTGGTCTCGCAACATGCAATTGCGGGAACCCTCAGTCGGCACTGGCAGCAGCCGTCGTTGCGGAAGCTGTAGGCTGGTAGTCAGGTGACTGATGCCGGAAATACGTGTCGTAGAGCTCTGCGTAATGCCCACCCTGGCTCATCAGCCGAGTGTGGCTTCCCTGCTCAACGATTCGGCCCTCCTGCATCACGATGATCCGGTCGGCGTGTCGCACGGTCACAAGCCGGTGCGCGATAACGATCGCGGTTCGACCCTCGAGCACCTCGTCGAGCCCTTCCTGAATCTGCGCTTCGGTCAACGGATCGACGCTCGCCGTCGCCTCATCGAGGATCACAATCGCAGGATCCTGAATCAACAACCGTGCCAACGCAACGAGCTGCCGCTGACCCATCGAGAGCCCCCGGCCCTGCTCCCCAACCGCGGTCTCCAGCCCGTTTGGCAGAACATCGATCCAGTCGCCGCCCGCTATTCGCCTTGCGGCAAGCTCCACCTCGTCATCCGTCGCTACCGGCCGCGGATAGCGGATATTGTCTGCCACCGACCCCGAAAAGAGAAATGGCGTCTGCGGCACCATCCCAAGCGATGCTCGCAGCGCCTGCAATTCGAATGTCCGAATTGATCGTCCGTCTAGTAAGATAACCCCACCTTGGAACTCGTAGAATCGGCCCAGAATCTTCCCAAGAGTTGATTTACCCGCCCCGGTGTGACCCACAACCGCCACTGTCTCGCCGGGTTCGATGTCCAGATTGAAGTCCCGCAGTACGGGCTGCCCCTCGACGTAGGCAAAATCAACGCCGGCAAACGTCACAGCCCCGGCGATGCTGCCAACGGGATCCTCGCGCTCCTGAATCACCCTCGGTGGAGCATCGATTAATGCAAACACTCGCTCCGCCGCCGCCAGACCCTGCTGAAACTGGCTCCAGAACGATGCGATGCTCGTCAACGGAAACCAGAATAGCGCCACACTCTGAAGAAACAGATACCAGTCTCCGGCACTGATACGGTCATCGATAACGGCACCTGCACCGGTGTACAGGACCAGGACGGTACCCAGCCCTGCCACGATGAACAGAATGGGGAAGATGCCACTGAAGATGAATCCCTGCCGCAACGTCACCCGATACGCCCGCTTGTTCACTTCCTCGAACTCTTCGTAGATCCGAACCTCCTGCCGGAAGTTCTTCGCCACGGCGATTCCTCGCATCGACTCCTGCACGGTTCTGTTCACATCCGCCATCGCGCGTTGCGATGCGGTCGTTCCCTTTCGAGCGACTTTCCGGAACCTCAACGCTACCCAGGTGATCACCGGCACCATCAGCAGTGTCACCAGCGCCAGCCGCCAGTCCCGATAGAAAAGCACCGCGGTGATAAACACCAGCATCAGCACCTGACTGGCCAGATTGAGCGTGAGCGTCACGACGTTTGCAAAATCTTCTGTGTCCGACGTGACACGAGACACAATCCGTCCCGACTGCTGCTCGTCGAAAAACGACATGTCCCGTCGCATGATCGCGTTGAAGACATCCAGTCTGAGTCGTAGAACGACGCCTCCCACCACTCGGGCCGATCTGGACTGCCGGAAATAGTTGAAGACCCATGCCAGCACCGACGCCACGAGAACAGCGCCCACCAGCAGCCACCCTTGCGTCCCAAATGCTTCACCTTCGGCGTCCAGCCGGTCGATCCCCCGTGAAATGAGCACAGGCAACGACGCATCGAGCAGCGATCCCATCACCACCATCGCCACGACCGACACCATCGCTGCCGCATCAGGACGGAAATACCCGAGTATTCGTTTGAGGAGACTCCGGTCATCGTAGGCTCGGTCATACGACTCAGCCTCTAGACCCTCCATCAGGAAACCCATCGAAAACCCTTTCCGGCGACACAAGCCTCAGGCTCGCTCAGCGTCAGAGTCTAGCCGCTGAGCAACTGCGGCATGCAGTCGAGAATCACACCTGCCTCGTCAGCGCAATGCAACGAGCAAGGTGTAGTGCGACTCCGCAGCGATCGGACCCGCTGCCAGGTCCCGTTCCATCCTCTCAAGGCCGTTGACAAATGCGCTGTCAGAAATGAGATGAAGCGATGAAAACGCTTTGTCCCGGTAGGGCCGTATGTTGCTCATCGGATACGTGAACAACACGTGCCGTTCTTCGAACTCCCTGAATCCTGCCCCCGCCAGTTCGGCGCGGATCGTCCCGATAGTCGGATACCTCCGTCGCTCTGCCTCAACCGTTTCCGGGAAATGCGAAGATAGTGGAATTCGCCTGGCCAGATCGTCTTCGCTGTCTGTGGCAATCGCGAGCACCCCGCCGGGCTGCAACACTCGCGCTGCTTCCTTGGCAGCTATCGTCCGATCAACAATGTGA
>JBGTJM010000375.1:0-9230 GCA_041745115.1 Thermomicrobiales bacterium | reverse complement strand
TGACCTTGTATCGCACACTGAGAAGCACAATGAAGCGAACAACGAGCTCAATGACGATGGGCACAACCACAACCTGTCGGCGAATTTTGGGGTCGAGGGTGAGACGAGAGATGCCGCGATTGAGCGGCGTCGTGCACGGGCCCGACGAAACCTGTTCGCGACTGCGATGCTGGCTTACGGTATGCCGATGATGCTGGGTGGTGATGAGCTCGGATCGTCGCAAGGAGGGAACAACAATGCCTACCCTCAGGACAACGAGCTAACGTGGTATGACTGGTCTGCGAGCCGATCTAGTGACGACTTTGTCACGTTCGTTCGGACGGTGCTCGCAATTCGGAGGCGTTATTCCTGTCTGCGGCCCAGGGCATTTCCGGTTGCTCGAATACCTACTGACGATGCGCCTCACGAGACTTTGTGGGCGATGGCAGATGGTCGCGAGATCAACGTTCACGACTGGAGCCACGAATGGCCGAGGGCTGTTTTATGGCTTGTGCCATCTGATGTACGCGATCAATCTCGATCTGGGAAGACTCGCGTCCTAATCGTTTTCAATCCTGGGGCCAACGTGGCCGAAGTCGAGCTTCCGAGTCTTTCGGCGGGTGACGATGCGTCTGGCTGGCATGTCGTTCTGGACACTGCAGCAACGAACGGACGAAAGCACCGCCGATTGAATTCACACACCGTGTTCGAGGTAGCCGCAGAAACGATGCTGGTTCTTGCAACGGACCCATTGGAACTCGTGGATGGCAATGGTGAGGATGCCATATGAAGTATCATGTCCGGCTGAAAAGTAAGGAGGTGCCAATATGGCTTCAACGTTCTCATTTGATATTGTTTCCGATTTTGACAGGCAAGAGTTGAAGAATGCTTTGGACCAGACTCAGCGAGAGTTTCAGCAACGCTATGATTTGAAGGACACCAAATCGACGATCGAGCTGGACGAGGCTACGATAACGGTCAATTCGGCCTCGGAATACTCGCTTCAAGCGATAACCGATATTCTGGAGTCGAAAGTGCTGCGCCGGGGACTGTCCCTCAAGATTCTGGACTATGGTGAAGTGGAGGAGACGTCTGGCGGACGCGTGCGCCAGGTCGTGACCTTGCGAAAGGGAATTCCTGACGATCTTGCGAAGACGATCTCGAAGCGGATTCGCGATGAGTTCAAGAAGGTCACACCGCAGGTTCAGGGTGACGCTGTTCGAGTCCAGGCAAAGAGCAAAGATGACCTGCAGGCGGTGATTGGGGCGATGAAAGAGTCAGAGTATCCGGTGGCGCTGCAGTACGTGAATTTCCGTTAGCGGTGTGACGATTTCACCACCACAAACGGAATCAAAGCTCAACGGCAAAACGTTCTCGATCGTAACGCTCGGATGTGCGAAAAACCGTTCTGACTCCGAAGGCATGACGTCTCTGCTTTCAGATCGAGGTCTGAGTGAAATGCACGAGCCCGGGGACGCTGATGTCGTCATCGTCAACACGTGCGGGTTTCTGGGCGCATCGCGAGCGGAATCTGTCGGGGTTGTGCAGGAGATGGTCGACGCGAAACGCCCGGGCCAATTCGTGGTGGCGGCTGGCTGTATGCCGGCGCTGGGCGACTATCAGAATGATTTGCCTGCGGGTATCGACAGTATTCTGACCACACGAGAGTGGTTCAAAATCGGCGAAACGGTTGGATCGCTGTTTGGCGAGGAAGTCAAACCGCTGGTTGCCGGCTGCGACGGTATTGCGACCACGTTTGCTCACACTCATGCTGGCCCGTCGGCCTACGTGAAGATCGCGGATGGTTGCGATCACGCGTGCGCGTTTTGCACGATTCCTTCGATCAAGGGAGGTCAATCGAGCAAGCGACCGCTGCACGTTCTGCAGGAGATCCTGGACCTGGTTTCGCGAGGCACGAAGGAAATTGTTCTTGTATCGCAGGATACCATTCGCTATGGTGCGGACCTGGGTGCAAAGCATGGCCTGGCGGAGTTGTTGCAGAACGTGGCCGAACAGGTCCCTGATCTGCCGTGGCTGAGAGTTCTCTACATTTACCCCAATCCGACCGTGCTCAGAATGATCGATACGATGGCCGAACACGAGTCGCTCATCAACTACATCGATATGCCGTTGCAGCATAGCGCGCCATCGGTCCTGAAGAGGATGCTGAGGCCCAGCGATCCGAAGCTGACCAGACGGCTGCTCGATCACGCTCGAGCCAAGCTTGATGATGTAGCGTTGAGAACGACACTCATCACAGGGTTTCCTGGTGAGACCGAGCAGGAATTCCAGGACTTGCTGCGGTTTGTAGAAACCGAAGCGTTCGATCACGTTGGCGTCTTTACGTATTCCCCTGAGCCAGGAACTGTCGCTTTTTCACTTGGGGAACCTGTTGACGCAGAACTTGCCGAAGAGCGGCGTGGACTCATCATGGAAGCACAACAGCAGATTTCCTTGCGAAGAAACCAGGACCGCATCGGCGAGCGTGTCAAAGTGCTCGTGGAGGCCATTGGCGAAAGCGAAGACGAACTGGGCAGCATAGAACCGCTGACCGTTGGACGAACATGGCGCAATGCGCCAGAAGTCGATGGGCTGGTCTTTTTGCCTGGAGAGTTGCCCGTTGGCCAGATGATCGACGCGACCGTTGTGGATGCGACTGAATACGACCTATGGGCTGAGCCAGGTCCGGACCTGGTCTCGGTTGGTGGCGCTCAGTCTGGGTCGCTATGGTCGTCAGGCCACACTCGCTGAAACAGGACCCACTGATCCGGGGCTTCGCCGATCGCCTGTTCGAGCTCCATGGCCACAACTTTCAAGGCATCAGCGATGTCCGCGTTGCGATTGTCTGAGCACCTGACCGAGATGGGCGGGCGAACGGTCATCCGGGTGCGCCGTCCTTCCCGATGGGCGAAGAAGGGGATGATCGGAGCGCCAGTATCTCTGGCCAGACGAACCGCGCCTATGGGGAGGGTCGTCGGCTCTCCAAAGAAGATCGCGTCCCTGCCGCTCAGGAAAAAATCTCGATCCGAGAGCAGAATCACCATTTCACCGCGCTGAAGCAATCTGATGATGTCGCGAAGTCCGCCTGAGGACGCCTCGATGACGCGCATATCATGCGACGAGCGGAGAAAGGTAATGCCGTGAAAGACCATACGATTGGTTGTTCTGGCAGTGAGGGCGGAGAGCGGATACCCACGTGTCCTTAACGCGCTGCCCACTAGGTCAAATGGGCCAAGGTGGGCGGTGATCAGGATTGCGCCCTTGCGGGCTGCCACCGCCTCTTCGAGGATCTCCCAGGATCCAGGAACGACCTTCAGTCGCTTGGCGTAGTCTTCCTCGACCAAATGAGGAACTCGCAACAGGTCGACGATGTTCAATGCATTGGTCCGAAATGCGCCCCGGACGCTATGACGCACACGCGGATCGGATTTCGGAACGTCGTAGATATGAGAGAGATTGGAAGCGACGTTGTCTCGAAAGCCCCTGGAAGTCATGAACGATATCCAACCGGCCAGACGCGCGACTGTATTGACAAGTGGGTCAGGCAGCAACGCAACGAGCCATGACAACACTGACGCTGCGACCAGTGCGGCATAGTAGGCGACATCTCCGCGCTTGCTTCGACCATACTCGATGCGAGGCAGCGAGGACCGTACTATCTGCGTTGGTTTGATGGGTCTTTCATCATGTGCTTCAGGCAAGAAGGCCGACTTTCAGGATTGCGACGTGGTTCCGGAATTCGCGCCGCCAGACATTCTGTTTCGCATCCAGTCCGGGCCCCAGGTTGCGAGTGCGTCGGTCAGAACGGGAATGCCGCGAATGATCGTGAGCGCCACTGACAACCAGACGGTGAACCAGCCGAAGTATCGAAACGGATCCCAGCTATAGACCGAGCCAAGCACCGTGCCTGCTGAATCTCGCTGTTCGAATCCGACCAGACCTGCGAGAAACACGAACGCATAGAGCTTCGACAATCCGAAGACGGTGCGCATAAACCGGCCAGCAGTTAGCCACTGCGTGAACCGACTGCGCATCATGTTGTCATCGCCAAACGGTGTCTTGCCTTCGGCAAACGATATGGCGCGCAGCGAATCGACCAGGAACCCGCGGGTCAGCACCAGAAGCGGAACCCAGACTCCGATGAGATGCAAGTGGGCGAAAACTACCCACAGCACATTCTCGGCGATACGATCGCCGGCGATATCAAAGGCAGCGCCAAGCTGGGATGTCTTGCCATACCGTCGAGCGACCCAGCCATCGAGACCGTCGAGGAGGATTGCGACGGCGATCATGACCATGGCCACGACGATCCAGCGAATGCTGCCGTGATAGAGCAGATACACCGCCACGAACAACATGCCGATACGAAAGATCGTGATGCCGTTCGCCACTGATCAGTCCTTCCAGTCGGACATTGCTTTCAATAGCCCGAGAGCTCGGACCCATTGAACTTTCACCGATCGATCAAGCGTCATTATGGATCAGATGGACGTTCGAGGCGGATCGCGACCTGGCCGACTAAGGACCTCACCAGATTTGGTCGATGAGCGCGACCCAAGCCAGCAACTGGACCACAAGTGTGCCGGCTATTGTGAATCGTGCTGCGAACCGATCTCGTTTCCAGAGAACTGCGGCGATGCCGATGGACATGAGCAGGGCCATCATGGAAGCGAATGGAATACGCCAAAGAACATCGGTGGTGCCCCACTGGCTCGGATTGCCGGCTGCATCAAGGTGCAAAGGCAGCCATTCCGGCAGATCTCCTGCGCCAGCTGCAATTGTGGCAATCATCAGCACGATTCCGAGGAGTGCGAGTCCAACAAGGCCCAGGGCCAAGCCATCGTCAAGTGCAGGTTTCGGCACGGCAATGGACTTGCGGGGCTTTGCGCGCCGAGCCGGCCGAGTTTGTCGAGGTCGGGCAACTGGTGCAGCATACTCGTCTTCGTACTCCAGTGTCCCACGCCCATATGCCTGGCGAGGATCAATTGGGGGCGCCTGGCCAGTTGAACGTGAGTCTGGATAGTAGTCGGGTTCGAATGCAGGTTCCGGGCTGGGAGCGCGGCGCGGTGGGCGCGATGCAGCCGGTGTGTCGGGAATGGGTGCATATTGCCTTCTCGGATCGGGTGACCGCGCCGGATAGTCGTCCTGGTCAGGATATGGCGATTGGTACGGATCCGGCTCGTATTCGGGAGGACGCGTTCGCGTTGGCGGGTATTCGTCGTAAGGGTCACCTTGGGGATAGTCAGTCGAAGGGTACTTGCTGTGTGCATCGGACGGTGGCGGTTGGCGCCGCTCAGGGCGCGGACTTCTCTCGCGGGAAGCCCCGCTGCTACCGCCGATTTCGAGATCAGCGTCCCAGTCGTCGTTGTACGGGGGTATCCGCCGCCGATCGCTCATCGTGGCGCATTTCTCCTCACGGGACTCTCGAAGTGCAACTGGTGCCCAGTCTTCTCAGGCATATCCCACCGGTGGAGCATAGCACGGCCAGTCCATTTTGCGTTCACCCGCTTGGAGTCGGTGAGGACTCTGGCGACGCTTGTGGCGCGACTACGGGTGAGCTCTGGGGAGATGCCTGCGGCAACGGAACCGGTGAGCCCAGTGGTGTCGGAGCAGGTGGGTCGGGAGCGTCAGCCGGTGGGACGAACTGGGCTAGCGACGGGGTAGGGGTGGGCTCGATGTCTGAAGAGATTTCGAGCAATTGCCGTTGAGCCTGAAGCCATCGATCCACCATCGCCTGCGACGACTGGGTGATCTGCGTGTCTGTGAGTGCCCGGTCGTCATCCCTGTCCAGCACTTGAATGATGTGCCATCCAAACTCAGTCTGGAACGGATCGGCGATTTCGCCCGGAGCGAGACTGAAGGCCACATCCTCGAATGGGACGACCATGATGCCACGAGGGAACCAGCCAAGGTCACCGCCGTTGACGGCTGTACCATCGTCGATCGATGACTCCTGAGCGAGGTCAGGAAACAGCTCGGGATTTGTCTGAAGCTGATCGTAAATCTGCGCGGCGAGCTCCTGAGTGCCGACCAGAATGTGGCGGGCGTGCACCTGCTCGGCCGACTGACCAAGCTCTGCAGCGAAATGCGCGTTGACCTTGTCGCGAGCCAGAGATGGTTCGGCTACCAAACGCTTGTAGTCGCCCATCGACATGTGAGCGTCGGCGAGGAAGTCGTCTGAGTAGTTTTCCTGATTTGCCTGAGAGGTCGCGAGGGCGTCTTCCGGCCCAACTGTTGAGGTAGCAGTTGCTACTGGTGATCCTACAGCAACCGGCGAGCCAGACGAATCTGGCGACCCTGATGCTGAAGGCGATCCAATGGGAGGCGATGCAACCGCAACTGGCGACGCGTTGTCTGCGGGAATGGGGGAGCCTTCGGCGGTTTCGGGAGATGCAGGAACGACCAGCGCCTCGGCGGTCTGCGTTGCCCACTCTGCGCGTTCTGGGATGAACGTCTGAGTCGGCGTTGGTGACGAAATGGGGGCGGCAGGATCGGCGAACTGTTCGTCGACGTATTCATCGACTTCGCCGCTTTCGATCGACAATCCCAGAGAATCGAGACTCTGCACGATGACCTTGTCATCGATCATACGGCTCAGCGTTGTCTCGTCAACTGAAGTCGATCCCCAGACGCTATCAAGCTGTGCCAGAGCCTGTTGAGAAAGAGCGATGTATTGCTGTTGTTGCTGGCCCTCGAAGAACTGAGCGAACTGCTGATACTCAATAGCCTGATTGAGTAGAGAATGAGACTGGTACTTCCAGTAATCTCGACGGGTGATGTCATCACCTTCGACGGTGGCGAGGACCTTGCGAGGCTTGAGAAAGTACTCGTTCAGGGCCGAGGCTGACAGGAGTGTGATTGCAAGGACGCCCAGTACGGTCAGCGATATATAGAGGTATCGCGTTCGGCGATCGTCGCGTTCCTTTCTGGAGACGCGACGTTTTTTGGGGGGAGGCCCGGGCGGTTTGGTGGCGAACACTGACGACACCTTCTGCCTCAGTGTGAACTGAGGTTCCGGCTCCTGTTTTCCCACGGATACAGCGCCGGGCTGTGGCTTCGCAGTTGGTCGATCAGACTTGGCCATTGATGTCAGATTCTCCAGCTACTCGAACGTCCGGTTGCGGCGCAAGCAGAGCACAACCGGACGTTGCCAAAAACGAACCGGGCGACAGGCCAATGGGACTGCCAGACACCGTCGTGAGGATCAGGGTCGACCGGCACCGCCGACGAATGGCAGAAGCGCTACATGGCGAGCTCGCTTTATTGCGACCGTGAGGGATCGCTGATGCTTGGCGCAAGCACCCGTCTTGCGGCGGGGTTCGATCTTGCCTCGCTCTGAAAGATGCCGCCGGAGCCGTGACATGTCCTTGTAGTCAACTTCGCCGATTGCGTCCATGCAGAAATTGCAGACCTTCCGGCGAGAACCTGGTCGGCCGCCTCCTCCGAAGCGTCGTGGCCTCGGGCGATCGCCGCCATCACCATCGGGGCGGGGGCGTGGACCGCCGGGCCCGTACGATCGAGGTCCTCGGTCTCCGTCGGGAGGGCCAGCTGGTCGTGGGGAAGAAAAATCTCGTTCAGCCATTGCTCAGTACCTCAATATGAAACTACTAAAAAGGAATATCGTCGATGTCCTGTGGCTCGAATGATGAGCCTTCACTGCGTGGGCCGTCCTGGCTGTCTCGCCTGCCACCTGACTGCGAGTCCCGGTCGCCTCGACTGCCAGTGAGCTGCAATTCGTCTGCGGTCACTTCAAGGTTGGTTCGAGTAACTCCGTTGGAGTCCTGATACTCGCTTGATTCCAGGCGGCCAGATACGAACACTTGCGAGCCCTTGCTCACGTAGCCGTCCTGAGTGAGCTTGTCGATCGTCTCGGCGAGTTTTCCCCAAGCGGTCACTCGGAACCAGGTTGTCCGCTCCTGCGGCTGGCCCTGTTGGTCAGTCCATTTGCGGTTGGTCGCCATAGAAAACGAGACGTTCATTCGTCCGTTCGGGGTATAGCGAGTTTCGGGATCGCGGCCGAGATTTCCAAGGAGCATTACTTTGGCCATTGACATGCGAGCTAAACCTCCTATGATGATTCCTCGCCAGACTCAGGTTCGTCAGCATTTGCAACTTCTTCGGTAGCTTCATCGGATTCTGGCACTGTGGCTCTGCGAGACGCCGCTGACCCTTCAGGCTCGGCCTCGCCCTGAGCTTCGGGTTCCTCGCTTGCTGATGCCGCCTCCTCGTCCGGAGTATCAGCCGCGGCGGCTTCACCAACTGCGGGTTCGGTTGCCTCGGCAGGTTCGACTGATGCCGGAGCTTCGCCGTCAGTCGTGGCTTCACCATCTGGCGGTGCCTCATCCTCTGCTTCGGGTTCTGGGAACGTGGGCATTTCAGGCAGAACCAGAACGAGATACCGCATCAACCTAGTGTTGAGCTTCAGATCTCGTTCGATCTCGGTTACGGCCGTTGGTTCCAACTCGAAGTGAAACAGCGTGTAGAAGCCATCCCGGACATCCTGGCTTTCGAACCGGATTGGATAGGAGAGCCGCCTGCGCCCCCACGGGGAGTCATAGTTCACGCGAATGATCGTTCCGCCTGCAGCGGTGATGTATCCCGTGATCTGCTCGACTGTTTCGACGAGCTCTTCCGGTGTTCCCTCGGGCGAGGTGATCACCATCATTTCATAGAAGCGTGAGGTGCTTTCCTCGGACACAACAAACCCCTTCCTGTGGAGCCGCCCCGGACTTCAAGACGCCTACCGTTCAAGGCGCGCGTTCTTTTCCGGAGCAGAAAGGTACGAGCCACTCTCAGAACGATTGCGGCGGCGGAAGTATAGCACTACCGAATCGGCACTTCTGAAGTAACCAGCAGCAGAGTCCAGGTCGTCGTCAGTTTGTTGACTCCGGCAGTGTCAGACCCATCACCGAGGTCAGCTCGCGGAGTGTTTGCTGGGCGTCTGCTACGTCGTCGTCGTCGCCAGCTTCGAGAATCGCAGACGCGGTTTCCTGCAGCGCAGCAATGGCCGTGGCCGTGTCGAGATCGTCATCGAGTGCGTTCATGAAGCGCTCACGAAGATGGCTGACATCGAGGTAGAGACCAAAACCGTTCTCGGGTAGCGCGGAAGCGGCGGCGATGTCGTCGGCCGTCTGGACCCAGTCGTCGATTTCCTCGTCGATGTATTCCCAGGGTGTACGGTAGTGATGGCTGAACAGGTAGAGACGGAAGGCGTTCGCTGAGTATGACTCGAGTACGTCGCTGACAAGCAC
>JBGTJM010000374.1:0-2689 GCA_041745115.1 Thermomicrobiales bacterium | reverse complement strand
GTGGCAGGCGCGTGTCTCGAACCGAACTCGATGGCAGTGTCACGACAATTGCTGACCGGTACGACGGAAAACGATTGAACAGCCCGAATGATGTGGTCGTGAAGTCGGACGGAACGATCTGGTTCACTGACCCGGCCTATGGCATCGACACTGACTACGAAGGATGGCAGGCTGTCAGCGAGATCGGGGCTTGCCACGTCTATAAAGTCGATCCGTCATTGGGAGCGGTATCGATCGTCGCTGATGATTTCGTGCGGCCTAATGGGATTGCGTTCAACCCGGATGAGTCGAAGCTGTATATCGCGGACACGGGCGCGAGCCACGTTGTGGACGGGCCGCGACATATCCGAGTGTTTGACGTCGCCACCAACGGGACCTCATCCGGCGGGGATGTCTTTGCCACTGCGACGGTGGGTGCATTCGATGGCTTTCGGTTTGACAGCGGAGGAAGGATCTGGACGAGTGCGGGCGATGGAGTCCATTGCTACGATCCGGATGGGACGTTGCTGGGAAAAGTGCTGGTGCCTGAACCCGTTGCCAACGTTGAGTTTGGCGGGCCGAAGCGAAACCGCCTATTTATCTGCGCGACGTCGTCGCTCTATTCGATCATGCTGGCCGTGAACGGAGCACAGCGCCCTTCATAGCCGTTGGGTCAAGTTGTGGCGTCCACGTACCCGCGAAAAGTTGGCGGTGCGCCGCAGCATGAACTCCCGCGCGGAGGCTCAGGATTGCAGAGAGAGACCTGGATACGCCCCTGCTTGATCGGTTTGGTCAGGGCGTTCGGGCGAGAAGCGCGGCGGCCTCGATCATGAGATTTGTCATGCCAAAGCCGTCGATTTCCGCTGACGGGTTGTTGATGATTCCGGCCAGAACGAACCATCTGCCATCCTGCCGCTGGAGGAGCCAGACGTCGGAGCGAACACCGGTCTCATACCCTCCTTTGTACCCGACGTATTGCCAGTCTTGCGGATCGAAGGTGATGCCCGGCTGCAGTGACATGGCGTTCAGGACCGGCTCCATGCCGGGCAGTTCTCCAATCGTTTTCAGGTCGAGAAGCACCCGGCAGAGGTCGTTTGGGGAGGCAAACCACTCGATTGTGTCAATCGACCTGAATGCGTACCATGGCTCCCATTCAGTGAGGGTGGCGGCGACCGGGGCCACCTGATCAGAGATGATGCGTCGCCTGGTGTCGTCGGTAGCCAGCTCGTACCGCCGAATCTCCCGGTCACTGAATCGCATTTTGATCGCGAACCATTCTCGAGTCATCAACAGTGGGGTGTTCAGCTCTGGCTGAGCGTGGCCGAGTCTTGCAAACGCCCTTTCGACGTTCTCTCGACCCAGCCTGGCGATGAGATGGTCGGTCGCGGTGTTGTCACTTTGCGACATCATCTGGTCGGCGTAGTGGGCCAGCGGAAAAAGTGAGCCGGGGGGCTCGTACCGCATCGAGCCGTTCGGCAGACTTAGCAGATCTGGATTGAGAGCCAGTGATTCGTCCCAGCTGGCCAGGCCAGCCGATACCTGATGGGCCAGCTCTCCCAGAACGTAGAGCTTGAATGAGGAAGCGATCGCCAATTCCTCATCTGGGCGAACTCTGGCGACTGGATCGCATTCGCCATTCGATACCTCTGCTGCAATGAATGCCGAGCGCGGAGCGAGCTTGGCGAACCTGTTTTTGAGTGATGACCAGGATCGGCCATTGATCGCTGCAGAGGGTGTGGCAGCGGGTTCGAAATAGAGGTCATTGATTCGATGCGGTGCTGCTGGTTCGACTGAGAGGCGCACTCGCCAGACGCCGGATGGGGCCTGCAAGAGCGCGTTGGCGCGACTTTCGGTGACGCCTCCTTCGAAACGGGCGATTGTCATCGGTCCCGATGGGCCGACATACGATCGAAATATGCCAATGATCTGCTCTGAAGAGATCCAGGTGAGAAAGTCTGGTGCGAAGCGCTGCTCGACACGGAGGGGTGTGAGACCGGTTCCTCCATTGTTGATCTGCTCGATGGCCCACGCCAGCTGTTCGCCGGCCGGGGTGTCTGGGAGTAGGTCGGGTGCTGCAGTTGTCACGGCCGACCAGGGTGCCAGGCTGGAGACCGCCAGTGATACCAGGAGCGTGAAGGCAATGAGTTCGCGGACCGGTGATGACATGGAGCGTGCTCTCAAGGTGATTCCTGTTGACCTCCAACTCTCTTACGCTCGGCAGGATCGCGGAGTTTCACCAATCTGTCGCAATGGGTCCATTAGAGGCGAACGATTCAGACTGGGGGCCACGTCAGCATCCAGCCGCCATCGACGAAATGTGTTGTGCCTGTGCAGTAGCTTGCCGCGTCTGATGCCAGGAAAAGGGCCATGTTTGCGATATCATCGGGCTTGCCGGCTCGCTTGAGGACGATCTGTTCCTCGGCTTCGGCGAGGTATGTGTCGTCTTTGATGGCCCGATGGTTCATGGGCGTCAGGATCATACCGGGTGCGATGATGTTTACCGTGATTCCATGCTCTCCGAGCTCCGCAGCGGCGGTGCGAGAAAGATTGCGCAGGCCGGCTTTTGACACATTGTAGGGCGCGGAGCCGGGTGTGCAGGCTTCCTCATGAACGGATGAGATGTTGATGATGCGCCCACCCTTTCCCCTTGCGATCATCCGCCGGGCAGCTTGCTGGGTGGTCAGAAATGGGCCGTGCAGGTTGGTGCTCA
>JBGTJM010000373.1:0-9079 GCA_041745115.1 Thermomicrobiales bacterium | reverse complement strand
GCCTGAGCAGTTATTCCCAGGTAGGCCCGTTCGTAGGTTCCATTGGCAATCAGATCGCGAACAATCTCCTCAGCAGCATTTCCCTGAATCGCGAAATTGAAGCTCTCGGATTGCATACCGCCCATAGCGCCAACATATGCTTTGGCGACATTGATGCCGATGACCTCTCCCTGACCATTCAGCAGCGGACCGCCTGAGTTCCCAGGATAGATCGCCGCATCGTGCTGAATGAGGTTCGGCAGGCTGTAACCAGCACCCGAGTTCAGTCCCCGATCGATCGCATTCACGATCCCGCTGGTCACCGTGTTCGCATACTCGCCATACGGGGTACCGATTGCAACCACAGGCAAGCCCGCGGCTACTGCGTCAGAATCGCCGAATAGCACAACTCCCGGCACACTGTCTCCGGTCGCCAAATCGATCTTGATCACCGCTACATCCTGGAATGAATCGCGCCCGACCAGTGTCGCCCTCGCTGTTCGCCCATCGAAATAGGTGACCTCGAACGCAACTCCGCCTGCCACCACATGATTGTTGGTCACCACATGGCCGTCTGTATCAATGATGAAACCCGAACCGGAACCAACCGGTACGAACTGCTCATCACCTGGCATTCGCTCGCTTCCAGGCATTCCCGGGAACGAGCCCGGTTCGCCGCCGAACTGATTGGCGTCCTGCAGCGAGGTGATAGTAACCACAGCCGGGTTGGCAACCTCAGCGACGTACGCCACATTGAGCTCGGCGGTAGAAGCCGACTGAGCAACGACCCCGCTCGGGACCAGACCGCTATCGACCAGAACGCCACCAGCCGCTCCCGCTGCGATCAGGATCGCTAACGCCACCGCGATACCGGTGCGTCGTATGTACCCAGTCGATCTTGCCAGCAGCCCTTTCTCTTTCTTCTCCACGTAAATATCCTCCGGTTTTGACTCACAGCGCACGCAGCGCTGTCCCGCATCATGCTCGAACAGGAAAAGCTCGTGCTTCCTGATACCACGAATGATCGACTGACAACCTAAATCGTTGATGAATGAATGATGAGGATATGCTGAAGAGAGATCGGCGAGGCGTCTCTGGTTTCTCGGATTCAGCCAGACCTGTAATTGACTCCAGTGCGCTACTGGCTAGCCCGCACGAGCTCGGGGACTTCAGACGGCTTCTCGGCGACCTGCACTCCGGCAGCTCGCAATGCAGCCATTTTCTCCGCGGCGGTTCCCGCCCCTCCCGAAATAATGGCGCCAGCATGCCCCATTCTCTTGCCGGGAGGTGCCGTTTGGCCCGCAATGAATCCAACGACTGGTTTGGTGACACTCGATGCGATGTATTGAGCAGCGTCCTCTTCATCGGTGCCGCCAATCTCGCCAATCATGACGATTGATTCTGTCGCAGAGTCGTTCTCGAAAAGTTCGAGACAGTCAACAAACGACGTTCCGATGACCGGATCTCCGCCGATTCCGACCGCCGAAGATTGCCCAAGTCCTGCTCGCGTCAGTGCGTCCACAACCTCGTATGTCAGCGTTCCCGATCGGGATACGAGGCCGACCGATCCTGGGGCATGAATAAAGCCAGGCATGATTCCCACCTTCGCCTGGTCCGGCGTGATCAACCCCGGACAGTTTGGACCGAGCAGCCGAGCGCCCTTGCTTCTGACATAGCTGAAGACGGGCACCATGTCGAGAATTGGGATCCCCTCAGTTATGCATACAATCAACGGAATCTCGTTGTCGACAGCCTCGTAGATCGCGTCAGGCGCGAATCTGGCTGGCACGAAAATAATCGACACATTCGGGTCAGCTGCATCGCAGGCTTCCCGCACCGTGTTGAATACCGGAGCTCCGGACACTTCTTTCCCGGCTCCACCAGGAGTGACGCCTCCAACGACATTCGTGCCGTACTCGACCATCTGCTGGGTGTGAAAGGAGCCTTCTTTTCCCGTTATTCCCTGCACGAGCAATCGAGTCTCGCTACCTACCAGAATACTCACCGATGCTTCACTCCCAGTTAGTCGACGTCAATCGGTTTCGCCCTACAACTCACCAATCAGCCGGCTGCCGCCACAACCTGCCTCGCGGCTTCATCCATCGTTTCCAACGCGATCAACCCTGAAGAGCTCAGAATCTCGCGCCCTTGTTCGGCGTTCGTACCAGAAAGGCGTACCACTATCGGAACCGGCACATCGACATGGCCGAGTGCCTCTCGGATACCTTCCGCGACAACATCACCTCTGGTAATACCGCCGAAAATATTGATCAGAATCGCTCGAACATTTGGGTCGCTCGTAACGAGCTGGAAGGCCGTGGCTACCTGGCTTGCCGAGGCCCCACCTCCCACGTCCAGGAAGTTCGCCGGTTCTCCACCATTGATTTTCACGGCATCCATGGTTGCCATTGCCAATCCCGCCCCGTTCACAATGCAACCAATCGTTCCATCGAGCTTCACATACGAAATTCCATGCGCGCGAGCTTCGAGTTCGGTTTCATTCTCCTCACGGAGGTCACGCAACGACTCAACCGACTTCTGCCGAAAGAGTGCGTTGTCGTCGAAACTCATCTTGGAGTCGAGCGCCATCAGCGACCCAGACTTGGTCAGAATCAGCGGATTGATTTCGGCAAGCGTTGCGTCCAACTCTATGAACGCACCGTACAGCGTCATAGCGATACCAGCAAACGCGTTGATCTGATCTGAAGGCATGCCGAGCTGGAAGCCCACCTCCCGCGCCTGGTACGCCTGTAAACCACGATACGGGTCGCCATGCGCCTTGACGATTAGCTCAGGGGTGTCCCGCGCTACGGTTTCGATATCGACGCCACCTTCTGCACTCGCCATCAACACAGCAGTTCGTCGAGGCCGATCGAGGATGACTCCCAGGTAGAACTCACGATCGATGTCAACACCCGGCACTACCAGAACCTGGTGGACGATGTGTCCGCGGATGTCCATGCCCAGAATCGTGCCGGCCGCGGCCGCGGCCTCTTCCGGAGTTCGCGCGAGCTTGATTCCACCGGCCTTGCCCCGCCCACCGGTATGCACCTGGGCCTTGATTGCCACCAATCCTGAGGAAGCAGCAGCGGCTGCTGCTGCTTCCTCAGGGGTTGTCGCGACCACACCCTGGTTCACCGGAATGCCACGCGAACCGAGCAAATCCGCCGCCTGATATTCGTGGACATTCATTGTTTTTTCGAAACCTTCCGATCAGTTGTTTCCAAGTGTCGCTTCGACTTGTCGATGCGCACCCGGCCAGCAGACACTGCCGCGCATCCTAGCATAGTGTAGGAACTCACATACGGCTCCCCGGCTGACCACTTCTCAATAGCACTCGGGCACCGTCGAGACTGCCAGCGGTCGGTCTGTTCCGCACGTTCGACTCTCTCGCAGAGCGACCCACCGAATCACGCCTCGCTCGCACTCAAACACCGGGCGAACAACCTCAGTTCCGACAGATTCTCATTCTGATCCGCAATCAATTGCTCAGGTCTTCGTCAGCCTGGTCCTGCAGCCACCGCACATAGTTCACCAGATGCCAGATTTCATCGTCGTCGAGCGCCTCGCCATAGGCAGGCATCTCCGTCCCGGGAACCCCTTCGGCTATTCGATAGTGAAGATCGCCATCTGTCTGCAATACCGAATTTCGACGACTCAGATCGGCGGTGCCGCCGTGACCGTGCGCCTCGTCATCGATGTCCACGCCCCGCCCATCGACTCCATGACAGAGCATGCAATTCGCGGCGAAAAGCTCCGACCCCGTCTGGATCGACACGTCATCGCCCTCCAACGGGTTGGCAATCGCGCTGTCGGGAGTCACGGGCACCGTTTGCCTCGCCGCCGAAACGACAAATCCGGCCGCAATGAGTATGCAAAGCGCCAGAAGCACGCCGCTGGAAACGGGCTCAAGGTTCGTCAACCGTCGCATCCCAGCCAAACCAATGACCAGCATAACCACCGCCAGCACCAGGTAGGACCAGGTTGCCAGCGTCAACCGAGGCAATTGCCAGCTATCGTCTACCAGCCTCACCGCCGGCAATGCCGCTCCAGTGGTATCGACGTTGAACGCAGCGACAACGTCGTTCAACCCGGCTCGCCTGACGATGATCTGGACATCCCACGGACCTTCCAGTCCAAGCCTGTTCGCAGAAAACCCGTACACAACGCCATCTGCGTCAACCGGTTCAGCGTCGAATCGATCGCCCACCGCGCTCGTGGCACTTTCACCACCAGAGAAACTGGTCTCGACGATGACTCGCTGGATTCCCTCGACCTCTGCCAAGCCATCCTGCCGGATTTCGATCCGGAACTCGTCAGCCACGTCGCCTCTCAGGAGTGCAGTCAGCGTCATATTCAGCTCGTCGGCCACGCCCTCTTGAGAGATCGGCATTGCACGGGTACCAACATTGAGTACGAGCGGATAGTCTGCAGGTTTCACCAGTGTGAGCGTGGCAGACGCCAGCAGAATCATCGCCGCTACTCCAACCTCGAAGACAGCAACAGCGCGAAATCCGGCCAGACTGCGTGTGGTTTCCGAACGGTGATCGGTTTCAATGTAAGCGCGCATGCGGGGGCTTAGTATGAGCAAATTCACGGCCGCGGCTGCCAGTACAACCACCAACAGGCCCTGTTTGAGGAGTAGCGTCACACCGTAGTCGGTGTTTCTCAGCGACTGAAATCCACCGACGTGAAAGGACGAGTTCACGATCCCTGTCACGACAATCACGGCCATTGCCGCCAGCGCCACCTTCGAGTGTCGACTGACGAGTTCCACGCCCAATCTTGATGGGGCGACATCATGGGCATGGCGAAGGACCCAGACTGCGATGATCAGCGCCACGAGACCACCGAGCCAGGCCGAAACCGACGTAAAATGCACCCAGTCGATGCCGATAGCGAACAGGCGCCTCGGTTCCGCTGCTGCATGCCCAGTGAATGAGAACGTACCAAGCCCGGCGATCATGAGCAGCGCGATTGCCATCCACTGCCAGCGACTTCGTAACCCGGGTGCGAGGCCGATCAGGGCCACCGCCACAGCTACCAGCAGCAGCCGTGTGAGCCAGCCGAGTCCGTACGATGAGTCTCCAAGAACATGGGCAACATTCCCGGCAGAAGGCAAGGCGCGTACCTCAACTCCGGAAACCCTGACCGTTTGCGCCCACAACGAAACGATCATGCCGGAGATCGCAAAGCCGGACGCCAGCAGCCAGCCACTTCGCCATCGATCGATGATGCGGTCGGCATAGGACCGGGTTTCTTCTCGCAGGACTACTCGACCGTGGATTGCTCCAAACACCGAGAGTCCAGCCAGCGTTACCCACCCTGCCAGCTCGATCCAGCGCCCGAGCACATGCCACCACGGAGGTCGATCTGCCCCGTCTGTGGCAGCTCCAGCAGGACGCTCACCCGTTCCAACGCTGAAGGGAACGATCCCTGTTGTAATGTGTCCATCGACCGTAGAAAGAACTCGCCAGACGACGGTGTAAACCCCGGGACTCACCGTCAAATTTGGCGCGGGCACAGCGATCAAGGCGGCTTGTGATCCCGCTGAATCAGCCTCAATTACGAGCGGAAGCTCTTGCCCGTCGGAGGCGAGCAGACTCAGGGTGAGCAGTGTCGAGTCGACAGGCTCGCTGAACACAAGCTCGATCTGCTCGGGGAGCTGTGCAAGCGCTGAGCCGGCTTCAGGACTGCTCGTTTCGAGTTCTGCGTGCGCGCTGGCCATAGATGGTATTGCCAGGAGCACAACGACAATGAAGAGCGCAACTGAGCCGGCAACATTGCGCACCGGGAACCGCTTGCCAATCCTGAAAGGCTCGATCTTCACAGTCGGAGTATAGTCACGCATTCGCACTGTCGGCCTTGCTCTGGCTGCTATACTCGCGCTTCGCGGCCAGTGTCCGCAGAGCGCAATACACGCGCGCGAGACCATGGCAGAAACGTTGCCGTGATCCGATTGTGGGTCTGTTTGCTTACCTCTGAATCTGAACTGTGGTGACATGCGTGATCTCCGCCAGCTCCCTACGATCCTCGTGAACAAGCTCAGCCAGCATCACCAGGAAACATTCCAAGCGGTTCGACCAATGGAGGCTTCCAGCTTCGATACAGCCGGGGGTGAGGCAGCTCAAAATCCGCCAGCGACTTCGACTGGGCCGGCTATCATCGCCAGTGATCATCAAGCTGGAGCCATCGTGCGCGAATGCGATCTGGTCAGGCTACGGCGTCATGTTCCTGAAAACCGGCCAATCTTTCAACGCTGGTATGCGGACGAGGAGATCACGAACCTCCTGCGGCACGACCTCCGGCCGCTCACTCCCCGCCAGTCTCGCGGCAACTTCGACAACGTCATCCTTCCACTGTCTGCCACGGGCTACTGCTTTGCGATTCACGACGCTCAGACCGATACGCTCATCGGTTCCACCGCCCTCACGGAAACCGACGACGCAGACCCCGATGCGAGGCTCTTTCGGATTGTGATTGGCGACAAAGCATTTTGGGACAAAGGGTTCGGCACTGCGGCGACCAGACTGGTCATTGCCGAGGCATTCGAAACGCTTCAGCTTCGTGAAGTGCACCTCGAAGTCTTTGCCCATAACGTGAGAGCCATTCGCGTGTATGAACGGGTCGGTTTCGAGCGAACTGGTGAACACACCGAATGGCTTGGACCCAATCGTCCCCGTCTCCACGTTTTCGAGATGCGAATTGTCAACCCAGCCTGGAATCACAACCGAAACGATGCAGCTCAAATCGGCGACATTGATGAATCAGCGCAGACCGGAATGGAGTCTTCGCAGCACCAGGTTGAGCCATCATTGTTTGACAGGAGTTAGCGCCGTACCTAGAATTACGTAATCGCTGCATGCGCGGCGGTATCGTTGTGCGATGCGGGCAAGCTCTGCTGCCCATCGCATTCGGCTCAGTGAAGGGAGCGGCGTTGGACGCCGGCAGTTCTACAAAACCTGGACCTGCCTCGCCGGACTCCCGGAGGCAACGAGCCGAATAACCCCGGATCCTTCTGATTCAGTGTTTAGGCCGTTCATCCCCGGCAGGTTCGGGGCAGATTATGGGGTGTTTTTCCCCAGATATTTGAAAAGGACGGTAATAGTATGCAGAAGGACGTTCGTTACTACATCTCCGAGTCGGACGACCGCGCGGTAATCCGTACAATCCCCGTTGTGATCGGGCCACCGGCGCCAATTCGTTCCAGTCATATTGATCGCGGCAACGACGCGCGACAGGTCGACAACCCGTCTCCCCGAACTCGTCGTGAACGATTTAAGTCCAGGCTCGCTGAGAGGCGGCACATCAGAAGCCGATCCTGACCGATCAGTAGCGGCAAGCCTCCAAAATCATGGACCCAACAACCGCAGTCGCTGACCCAGTAGCCAGCCTGTCGGAGCAGCTTCGTCACGCCCTGATCAATCAGGACGCCGAGCTGGCCCGTTCCCTTGCCTGGTTGGTCGACGACGATCAAACCGACCAGCTTTTCGAGGCATTCGAACCCGGTGATGCCCTCGCTTTGCTCGAGCTCATCGGCGACGAGCGCTTTGCAGACCTCCTCGTGCGGTTGGAGGACCAGCAGGCTGCCGAAATTCTCGAGCAGTTCTCGGTTGAGCGGGCTGCCGACCTTCTCGAAGAAATCGACCCGGACGACGCCGCCGACATCTTCACCGAATTCGACAGGGCGCTAGGCGACGACATTCTTGTCGCCATGGAGCCCGACGAGGCCGATGAGATTCGGGAGCTCCTGGCCTACCCACCCGACACCGCCGGCGGGATCATGACCCCGGCATTTGTCGCGATGGCCCCTACCCTGCGGGCCGATCAGGCGATCATGGCGCTGAGAAAGGTCTCTGAAGAAGCCGAAACGGTGAACTACGTCTATATCACCGATGATCAGGATCATCTCCTCGGCGTGCTGTCCCTCCACAAACTTGTCCTCACGAGACCGGAGACCCCTGTCGGCGATTTGATGTTTGCTCGTCCCGTGACCGTCGCAGCAGACGCTGACCAGGAAGCTGCCGCCAAATTGCTGGTCGACAACGAGCTGCTAGCTCTGCCGGTCATCGATGCCGACAATCACTTGCTTGGAATCATCACAGTCGACGATATTGCTGAGGTTCTGGAGCGGGAAGCCACCGAAGACATCGAGCGCCTCGGTGGCTCGGCCCCATTGAGCGAGCCATACCTTCTCGCATCACCCGCCCATCTGTTCCGCAAACGGGTTGTCTGGCTTTTCGTCTTGTTTCTGGCCCAGTTCGTAACGGTCTCCATCATTGAGCGATATGAAAGCGTGCTCGAACAGGTCACGGTGCTGAGTTTCTTTCTGACTATCCTGATCGGAACTGGCGGAAACGTTGGATCTCAGACGGTTTCCACGCTCATCCGGGCAATCGGCGTTGGAGAAGTCGCGCCTCGCCACGCGTTGATAGTCGTCTGGAAAGAGTTTCGAACCGGCATCGCGCTGGGCGCGGTCATGGCGGTCCTTATGTTTGGGCGGGCGCTGATGACAGGATCAGGCACCACTGATATTGCCGTCGTCGTCTCGATAGCCGTTTTTGCGATCGTCGTATGGGCGGCCACCGTTGGGGCGGTTTTGCCCCTCATCCTGACGCGCCTGAAGATTGACCCTGCCGTCGTGTCGGCACCTCTCATCAGCAGTCTGGTCGACGCAACTGGGCTGATCATCTACTTCAGTTTGGCGACAGTTCTGCTCGGTCTTTCCTGAGACAACCAACCATGACACCCTGCCACTTACTCGTGTACCATGACCACTGTTGACCCGGAGTCACAACATCAGACTCTGAGACTCGGTGGTATTGATGAAATCAGCTTCAACCTGCGACAGCGTGGCAGCAGTAGTTGCCGAGCAACTGCTCGGTGATATTCTGTCTGCGCTGCATCGATCGGGATTCGGCTCGAGAACCCGCGTGATTCGTGGCCGATCGGGATTCGACTCCCGACTCGCGAACGCCGGGCTTCCAGCCTCTATCTGCGAAGTCGCTTCAGCCACCCCGGATTCAACAGTTGTCATCGTAGAGGCCCACCATCAACTTCCCGCTGCGCGAAGTCTGTTGCAGAGTCTAGGTCTCGTCCA
>JBGTJM010000372.1:0-3375 GCA_041745115.1 Thermomicrobiales bacterium | reverse complement strand
GTTGTCAGGAAGCGAATCTCCTATCCAGTGGTGAAGTATCAGTTCGAGGCTGATCGAGAGGTTGCCGTCATCACGGTCATGATTTTTGGAGACCGCACGGTATCTGAACTCGATGCTGCGCTTGCACGAGCCAGGCAGGATGGAGCACAGGGAATCGTGCTGGATCTCCGCAACAACGGCGGCGGCTGGGTGCAAAGTGCTCAGGAGACGATTGGCCGATTTCTCGATCCCGACGTTGGCCCAGCGCTTTACGAGGACTTCAATGGGGCGATCGATGGTGACGAAGTGGCAGAGCCGATCATTGCCGGGGATGTGATCGACGAAGAGACTCCGCTTGTCGTTCTGGTCAACGGCGGAAGCGCGAGTGCGTCCGAGATCGTGGCGGGAGCGCTATCAGATTTTGGACGGGCATTGATTGTCGGGATGCCAACCTACGGCAAAGGATCGGTGCAACGAGTGCATGAGTTCAGCGATGGCGCATCGTTGCGCCTGACGTTTGCGCAGTGGCTCACGCCGAACCTTCACACAATCGAAAACGAAGGATTGCAGCCTGATCTTGTGGTTGAGCCGATCGAGGACGAATCGGGAGTCGATGTGCAACTGGAGACGGCCATCAACCAGGTTGTTAACATCGAATGAACGGAATCACTCGGATTCTGAGCTGAGGCCGAACGCTAACCTGACGTTTACACATCCATAACCAGCAGTTTACGACGGGTCTGTACAGTCGCAGACATGAAGTCTTTTGCGACCTACCACCCAAATAAGGACCCGCTGGTTCGATCGAAGGTCGAGACCCCGAGGGCCGAGACGATCCGGCTCCTCGTTGTCGAAGACGATCCCACGCTCCTTTCTACACTCAGCTACAGCCTGACTCGGGCCGGATACGACGTCCTGACCGCTGGCGACGGCGAGAGTGCGCTATCGCGTGCCAGGGAGAGTGGCGACGGCCTGGACCTGGTAATCCTGGATGTGATGCTGCCCGGGATCAATGGATATCAGGTTCTGCGGGAAATTCGCTCGATCAGTGACGTGCCGGTCATGATGCTCTCAGCCCGTGGCGAGGAGCAGGACAAAATCGATGGTCTCGAGCTTGGCGCTGACGACTACATCGTCAAACCGTTTGCGATGCGTGAGCTTGTCGCACGGGTGAGGTCGATCAGCCGGAGACGGGCGGTCAAGGCAGCCCAGCCGCCGGCGGTGCTGTATCGGGGCGCTCTGACGGTTGAGCCAGACAGACGATCTGCGTCAGTTGCCGGGCGAGAGCTGCGGCTCCGGCCGAAAGAGTTCGGTCTTCTGCTTACCCTGGCAATGGAGCCTGGCAAAGTGTTCGACCGGCAGGAGCTCCTCGACAAAGTGTGGGGAAGCGACGTGGTGGTCGACGAACGAACGGTCGATGTCCATGTTTCGTGGCTGCGAGGGAAGTTGCACAAGGCAGGCATGCCTCAGAACAGCATCCGAACGGTTTACGGGGCCGGCTACAGACTGGAATTTCAGCCGGAGCAAGAACCCGGTGGGCTGCAGGATGCGCTCACCCTTTGAATATTGTGGGTTGCTGGCGATGCGCCAGGTGAAATACCCAGCCGGCCAGGTCGGTCGGCGAAGGTGGAGAGAACAGAACCAGGAGGGAGTCAGAACAGAGATGGGTAGATTGAAACGTTTTGGACGGGTGGGAGGGTTTATCGCCGTTGGCACCCTGGCGCTGACGGTGACGATGTCCGGACTTGTGAGCGCTCAGGATGTGGAGCCGCCAGCAAATGCGGATGAGCTTGCTGAGCTTTCGGGCGATATTCTGATCGATGGGTCGAGCACGGTGTATCCGGTGACCCAGGCGGCTGCAGAAGAGTTCGCCACGTTTGCGAACGATGTGCGAATCTCAGTGGGCATTTCGGGAACCGGCGGCGGATTTTCGCGGTTCTGCGCGGACGAAACTGACATCCAGGATGCGTCCCGACCGATCTCTAACTCAGAGAAGGAGCTCTGCGACGAGGCAGGAGTGGAGTACATAGAGCTGCCGATTGCATATGATGCCTTGACCGTCATGGTCAACCCCGCGAACGATTGGGTGGACTGCCTTACCGTCGACGAGCTCAACATGATCTGGGAGCCCTCAGCTGAAGGTACGATCACGAACTGGAACCAGGTTCGGGACGATTTTCCAGATCGACCACTAAGCCTGTACGGAGCTGACGCGGACTCAGGAACGTTTGACTACTTCACCGAGGCGATTACCGGCGAAGCGAAGTCGAGCAGAGGTGACTTCCAGAACAGCTCTGACGACAATGTGCTTGTGCAGGGAATTGCTGGTGACGAGAATGCCCTCGGCTTCTTCGGTTACTCCTACTATCAGGAGAACACGGACAAGCTCAAGGGTGTTGCCATCGACGACGGTAACGGCTGCGTGCCGCCATCACCTGAAACGGTTCTCGACGGCACCTACCAGCCGCTTTCTCGGCCGATCTTCATTTATGTGAAAGCATCGGTAGCTGACCGACCGGAAGTCAGTGCATTCGTGGACTTCTATCTCAGTCCGAGCTTCACCCCGATCATCGCGTCTCCCGAGGTCGGCTATGTGCCTCTTCCGCAGGAGATCTACGATGCCGTAGCCTTCCGATTCGAGAATCGCATCACTGGCACACTTTTCCCGGAAGGGGCTGAAGTGGGTGCGACTCTGGATCGATACGTCGAGGCGATGAACCAGTAAGAGCTTGATTGGCACGATGAGTGCCTGAAGACTTGGGGCGATCTGACCTAGCGTCAGATCGCTCTCGGTTGGTATCAACCTGAGAGACCATCGCAGGAGTTCGCCGGAGCATGAGCGCAACTACAGGATTGACATTTGATTCAACGGGGCGGGGACGCAAAGCGCGAGATCAAGTCTCGGGAGCGGTGTTTTTTGTTGCGGCCCTCGTTGGTATTCTCACTACCTTTGCCATTCTGGCGTCGCTTCTCTGGGAAACGTTCCTCTTCTTTAAAGAGGTGTCACCAGTTGATTTCTTTACGGGGACCCGCTGGACACCGCTGTTTTCAACACAGCAGTTCGGCATCTGGCCTCTGATATCGGCCACGATGCTGACATCGGCGATCGCGCTGGCGATCGCGGTTCCCATGGGCTTGATATCGGCAATTTTTCTCAGCGATTTCGCGTCGGCAAGGGTACGGGACACGATCAAGCCAATGCTCGAGATTCTCGCTGGTGTTCCAACGGTGGTTTACGGTTTCTTTGCGTTGACATTTGTGACGCCGCAGTTGTCGAGATTCATACCGCAGCTGATGACGTTCAACGCTTTGAGTGCCGGTATCGTGATGGGAATCATGATTATTCCACTTGTTTCATCTCTGAGCGAGGACGCGCTTTCTGCGGTTCCGAGAGCG
>JBGTJM010000371.1:0-6982 GCA_041745115.1 Thermomicrobiales bacterium | reverse complement strand
GGTCTTCAGGTCAGACCTTCGTCCGTCTCTTTCAGACGATTCCTGGGCGGCGCTTCGGCGAAGATTGGCCCGAACTCGCGCAACGAGCTCACGCATCACAAATGGCTTCGTCAGATAATCGTCCCCGCCGATTTCAAGTCCGATAATACGGTCCACATCTTCCGCTTTGGCCGAAAGGAAAAGAATCGGTACATTCGAAACCTGGCGAATCGCCCGGCATACCTGGAGTCCGTCGAGGCCCGGCAACATCACATCGAGAATGATCAGATCTGGTCGCAGCTCCCGGTTGGTTTCAACTGCCGAAGGACCATCCGTTGCGACGGCAACCCGCCAGTCCTCTCGCTTCAGGCTGTATGAGATGGCATCGAGCAGAGATTGCTCATCATCAACCACCAGAATCAACGGGATTTTGGGCCCTGAGGTCTCAATCGTTTCCACACCACACCTTTCGACCAGGCACCAGTCAGGAAGGCGTGATCAACGACTCACCTCGAACATCCCGCTGATCCAGTGCCAGACAACGTCGATCATGCCAGACTCTCGGCCCACCCTGCAATCGCTCGACATGGCATCTACCCAAACACCGCCCCCGGTGCACAACCGCGAAAAGCCGCCGGTGTGGTATTATTTGCCTCTTGCGGGCGTTCGGGCCCGGTTTTTCATGTGCGTAGCTTGCCTACCACGTAGAGTTGAGTTATCAGGATGAGCGCTAAGAAAATGGCCGACGATTCACCCACGGAAACCCCGGCTGATGACCGATATGCCATCATCGCCACAGGAGGCAAGCAGTATCGAGTCGCCGTCGGCGATGTAATTACCGTCGAGCGCCTGGATGCTGAAATTGGGTCTGAAGTAATCCTTCAGGAAGTCCTGATGATTGGCGGCAGCGGCGAACCGGCGATTGGCGCCCCAACGATCGATGGAGCCTCGGTGTCCGCAGAAGTCATTGATGCGTTCCGAGGCGAGAAGATCATTGTCTTCAAGTACAAGCCAAAAAAGCGCTACCGGCGCCGCATTGGCCATCGCCAACCATTGACACGACTGGCAATCACCGCGATCAGCCAGTAACGCAAACCGGATTATTCACCAGGAAGGATACTCATCATGGCGCATAAGAAAGGCGTTGGCAGCTCCCGAAACGGTCGAGACAGTCAATCGCAGAGATTGGGCGTAAAGAGACACGACGGTCAGCTTGTGCGCTCCGGAACCATTGTCGTGCGACAGCGAGGCACTGAGTTTTGGGTGGGCAACAATGTCGGCATTGGCAAAGACCATACGATCTATGCCAAGATCGACGGAGTCGTCTGCTTCGAGCAGATAAGCCGTCAGAAAAAGCGCATTTCGGTCTACCCGGAGAGCGTCTATCCGGTTGGTGGACGATCCAAATCCAACCTGCCCGAGCAGATCGTCGCCGCCGCTGCGGACTAGTTGACACCGTCTTAACAGTGCAGGCCGCCTGAGGCCGGCATCGAGGAGTTCAAGGTCGAAATGAAAGCGGGAATCCATCCCAATTACGTCGAAGCGCAGGTTGTTTGTGCGTGTGGCAGCACATTCACAACGCGTTCGACGAAACCAATGCTGAGAACAGACCTTTGTAGTGTCTGTCATCCTTTTTATACCGGTGAGCAGCGTATTGTCGACACCGCCGGTCAGGTCGAGCGCTTTATGAAGCGTGTCGAAGCCGCCGAAGGCGATTCAGCACAGTCCAAACGCCAGAAGCGATTGGCCCAGAGAGCTGCGGAAGCCGAGCAGGAACGCGAAAGACAGGCTGCAATTGCTGCGCAGGCAGCAGCTGAGGAAGAGGCTGCTCGTAAGGCGGCTCTCGCCGAAGCTGCCGAAGAGGAAGCGCGAATTGCCGCAACCGCGGCTCCAGAAGCCGCCCCTGAACCGGAAGCGGACGCCGCACCATCGAAGGATGAGGTCGTGGACGCCAGAGCCGAAGAGGCTCCAGTCGAAGCATAACCTCACCCGAATCAGACATTGAAGGCGCATCCGGACCGAGAATCTCGATCCGGATGTTTTTCTTGCCTCAGTCGAGCAGCCCCACCGACCGAGCCCTTTCAAGGGTCATCCTTGCCGCTCTTGCACTTGCCGCGTCGAGCATCTGACCCTCAACGGCCGCCGCTCCTTTGCCCTGTTCCTCGCCCGCCCGCATCGCAGCGAGAAGGTGCTTCGCTCGCTGGATCTCGCTTTCAGCCGGCGTAAAGACATCGTTGATCACCGCAATCTGATTCGGGTGGATACACCATTTTCCGTCAAAACCGAGCGCCCTGGCCGTCATCGCCGAACGGCGAAGTCCTGCAATGTCCTTGAAGTCAGCCACCGGGCCATCAATAGCCTGGACTCCTGCTGCCTTCGCCGCAACGACGATTCTGCTCATCGGATAGTGCCAGCGATGTGAACCGTAGGCCATATCCCACTCGTCATGCACTCCAAGGTTGCCTATTGGCATGCCGGTAGAACCGGCAAAATCGCCAGGACCAAACACGAGCGATGCAACACGGTCACTCGCCGTCGCAATACGCTCGCAGTTGACCAGACCCCGAGCTGACTCGACTTGCGCGTCGATCA
This sequence comes from Thermomicrobiales bacterium, assembly GCA_041745115.1. Lineage (GTDB taxonomy): Bacteria > Chloroflexota > Chloroflexia > Thermomicrobiales > UBA6265 > JAHBVL01. The sequence continues at coordinate 4,411 of JBGTJM010000371.1, read as the reverse complement.
CCACAGGCCTCGCCCTTCCAATTGCCAACTCGATCTGGTGGAGCAGCATAGCGACAGTGGTGACCATTTCCGCACTGTCCGCCTTCGGCAGGATGATATGATCGAGCTTCGAACCCGAGCGCTCCAGAATATCGACCAGGTCACGATAGCAATAGGGCGACATGGCGTCATTGATTCGAACAATCCGTTGCTTCTCTCCCCAATCTCGGTCGTTCAACGCCAAAATGACATTTTCTCTGGCGGCATCCTTCTCCGAAGGCGCCACGGAGTCCTCCAGATCGAGAAACACTGCATCCGCATCTGATGCCAGGCCTTTCTCGATCATTGCAGGACTCGATGCCGGGACCGACAGAATAGAGCGTGGATAGCGCATCAGTTCGCAGACACCACTGGCAGCACCAGTTGAGATGAATAAGAGCTTGAATGCATCACCACTTGGGTTGCCACAAAGGCTTCCACCAGACCTTCCTTGCCAACAGGGCCTCCAGTGTTCATGTTGCGGTCCCACTGAGGAAAATCCGAACTCGAGATATCAAGGCGAATGCGGTGCCCAGCTGGGACGCGAAGTCCAACAGGACCCAGCTCGATCTGATACGCGTAGATTCGTCCAGGCTCGAGATGCGATGGATCGGTCAGCGAGTCCCGGTACCTGGCCCGCACAATACCTTCCTGAATGTTCCGGGAAACACCGAGATCGTCCACAACGCAAAGCCTCGCAGTCCAATCGGTATCCAGAGCCGTTGTCGCCGCATGGAGAACGACTCGAGGTTCGCCGATGACCACCAGATCCTCGCTCAGGGGCTCGGTCGTGTACACCAGCACCCCATTCCATCGCTCCATCAACTCCTGATCTTCCGGGCCCATCGGCGCGACATCAGGGAAACAGCACGAGTGCCCCCCATAGCTTTCCACAGGCGCAGAGGGGTCATACGTATAGATGTCCGGAGGCTCATCGTCCGGCGGCAAGTCCGAGAGCGTACCATCCCCATATCGAGAATTCGCTCGTCCGTCTGAATGAAGGTACAGACACAGCTCGCGTTGATCTGGATGAGGCCAATCCGGCAGGTCGACCCAGCGATCCTCTCCCATCAACCAGATCGTCACGGGCGAATCGAGAATGTCCGATTCCGTTCCCTTCAAGTGAAGATCGAACCACTTGACCTGCCAGTCATCGACGACAGCCGGAGAAGCATTCCCACTGTTGTGCTGAACGAGCGGCTTCCACGGAATGTGATACCACGGCCCAATAATCAGCTTCTGATTCTCCCGAGCGTGTGCCGTTCCGGCTCTGCTGCGCATGCCAACGAAATTCTTCACCGTACCACTCAGGAAGATGTCGTACCATCCGGCAATATGGAGGCCTGCCGCGTCGAGCCGGGAATAGTCCTCGTCGATGCTCCATCTCTTCCAGTAGTCGTCATACGTCGGATGATCGATCCAATCGAAAAAGTACTCTGTGTCCGGTCCCTGAAGTGCGGGAAACGAGCTGACAGGAAGCACCCAGTCCCAGTCTCTCGCAGCGGAAAACGCGGTCGAATATGCGCCGGCCGCTGCTTCATCGCCTCGCCTGGCAGCGCTTGCGATCCCAAGACTCATTGCCCAGGAGGCAGCAAATCCCAGCGCAAACGCACCGCGGTTGTACGTCCAACCGTCAAAATACTGTGAGGCGGTCATGGTAGGGCAAATCGCGGCCAGCGCATCAGGTCGCTGTGTAGCAGGAAGCAGCTGCGTGGCCCCCGCATAGGAGAATCCATACATCCCGACCTTGCCTGTTGTGCCGGGCAGGGAAGCCGCCCACTCGATCGCTTGCACTCCGTCACTCTCCTCGTGGAGAAACGGGTACCAGTCTCCTTCTGATGCATACCGCCCACGGGTATCCTGGCAAACAACGACATACCCGTGCTGCGCGTACCAGGCTGGATGTGCATACGCAATGTTCTCGGCCTGTCTCTTGTCGTATGGCAATCGAATCAGAATCACCGGGAACGGACCATCTCCATCTGGTCGGTAGACATCGGAGTAGAGCGACACGCCATCGTTCAACGTCAGCGGCACATCGCGCTGCACCGTTACACCACCGAAACCTGGCACTTCCTGCTGATCCGAACTGGCCATCTACCCAGCTCCTTCCCACGTCTTGCAGTCGCTACGATTCACGGCGGCAGCATATGCCCCCCGCTTATCGCGGTCAATTGCCCCCGTTGGCTCCAGCCGATCTCGATCGACCATAGGCAGCCGCCAACTGAACTAAGTAGAATTGTTGGCGACACTAGTCGGCTCTCCGCGCTGCGCATGCGCCAACGGCAGTCTGACAGGAGTTTCGCACCAGAGCATGCAGCCGAATAACCACATCCGCGGCCATCGTCCACGATCCAGGAAGCCCGGCATGTTTTCCACTCGGAAGAAGCGGATTGCAGCGGTCGTTGGGTCGTTCCTCATGATTGCGATTGCCGTGGTGGCCGTTCAGAGCTGGCAAGTCGTCTCAGCAATCATGGATATGGAGCAAGCTGCAGTCGTACCGCTGCCGCCGTCCTTCACCGGTTCCAATGATGCCGTCGACACTCAGTCGAGATCGATCCAGCCCGGAGAGTCGGCATTCGAATCGATCACATCAATTTCCACCGATGCGTATCTCCTGCCGCCTTCCCCGGACCAGGCCAGGACCTTACCTGCAAACTCGGGCCTGACCGCCGATAGTGAATTGGGCCCTGAGCAGCTGTCTCGCCTCGAAGTTGCGCAGGTTCTGGTAGAAGCCGGAATCGGGAGTGGTGACCCCGCTACGTCGGAGATATGGAACGGAAAGACATCCCTGACGATCCTCGTCCTGGGAGTCGATCGTCGCTCAGACGGTGGCGACCAGAATGCCGACGTCATCATCGTCGCAGAACTGGACGTGGCGGGGCATACCCTCAGCGGGGTGAGCATCCCAAGAGATTTGCTCGTCAATATTCCGGGAGTAGGGCCTGACAAGATTAATACGTCGTACAACTATGGTGTCCTGAGCGATCCGGCCGATCCTGCAAGCGGTGTGGCATATGTTCGCAACACTGTCGAGGCGGCATTCGGAATCTCAATTGACGGGTATATCCTGATCGACTTTGACGGGTTCGAGGGAGTTGTAGATGCACTGGGTGGCATCGACGTCGAGGTTCCTTACACCATTGTGGACAACAAGTATCCGACCGACGACTACGGCATCGAGACGATCACGTTCAATGCTGGTCCCCAGCGCATGGATGGCGAAGCCGCATTGAAGTACGTCAGAACCCGGCATGCCGATAGCGACGACGCTCGTCGACAGCGGCAAATTGATGTGATCCTGGCCATTCTCAGTGAAGGGAGATCACTCGGTTCGATCGCAAAAGCCGACTCGCTGATCGTGTCTGTCGGCGAAGCGATCCAAACGAGCTTCGGACTGGAAGAGCAATTGACCCTGGCTCGCCTCGCAAGACTGATGACCGAAAGCAGCGTTTCGATCGCCAACATCGAGGAGCCCCTAGTTCAATCCGCCTGGACTGAAGACGGCAAATGGGTTTACCTGGCTGATGAGGACGCCCTCGCTGATTTCGTGAGGCAATCGCTGGAAAGCCCCACGGCCCCCGAAACGCATCAGGACTGATCTTCCAGTTCGTCAGGAAACGCAATCGTCGTTTCCAAACCATTGTAACCAATCACCACATTCGGATAGATTGCAGCCGCAAGATGACGAAATGCGTCGGGATCTTCGACCGACAGGCTGAAGTGTGTGAGCCAGAGTGCCTCAGCGCCTGCTGATCGAGCGATCCCGGCTGCCTCTGAAAATGTCATGTGCTTTCTCTCTATGGCCTTTGGAAGGTCATCTGAATCGCCATAGGTACCCTCGCACACCAGCAAATCCACTCCAGCAAAGAAGTCAGAAAACCGCGGCAATGGACGTGTGTCCGTGACAACTCCCACGGATACGCCACGTCGCTTCGGCCCCAAATAGTCGGATGCCCGAAACATCTGGGAGCCGACGGCAACATCCAAGCCCCGCTGCAAGTCTTTCCAGTGATCCACTTCCAGCCCATCTTCTGCAGCTCGATCGGCAAGAAACTGCGGCGACCTTGGAACATCGAAACGGTATGCCAGACATGTCATCTGGTGATCGGCCTGGATGACCGTGCCAATCACACCTGCTGGCAGCTCGAATTGATTTCCGCCGCTGAGCTCGACGACGTCGACGCGATATGGCAGATTCGGTGCGATCGTTCGCAGGGCCATAACGACGTCAGCAGTGCCCTCAGGTCCATAGATCGTTACAGGATCGGTGCGGCCTGAATGGGTTATCGCATGCAGGATTCCCGGCAGACCAGCCACGTGATCGGCATGCATGTGGCTGAAACAGATCGTTGAAATCCGCCGGAAGCCCCATCCGCTCGAATGCAATGGG
>JBGTJM010000370.1:0-5492 GCA_041745115.1 Thermomicrobiales bacterium | reverse complement strand
TGAGCCGGCACTGAGCGCAGGCCAACACCGCCGAGGGCGGCTGCCCCGGCTCCCGCTCCGGCGATGCGGAGCATGTCTCGACGTGAAAGACCGTTTCTATTCATCGTGTTCCTCCCGTTTTTCGATCGTGTGGCGGATCATCCGCCCCATCTATAGGCCGAGGAGGTGTGCACCTCCTGAAACCTCACTTTGGAGACATTCGGCATTGTCATCGCACCTGCATATGCGGGTCAAAAGCATCGCGGAGACCGTCGCCGATGAAATTGATCGAAAGCACAGCCAAGGCGATCATCAGACCGGGCGGCAACCAGAGCCACGGCATCGATTGCAGCACTGGTAGAGACTGGGCATCCGTCAGCATGTTGCCCCAGGTGGCCGTTGGCGGCTGAACACCCAGCCCGAGGAAGCTCAAGCCAGCTTCCAGCAGGATGACATTCGCCATACCGAATGTCGCGGCAACGATGACCGGTGCGAGCGCATTTGGCAGCATATGGCGGAATATCATGCGTAGACTCGATGCGCCGCTGGACCGGCTGGCGACCACGAATTCCTGCTCCCGCAGTGAAAGAAATTGGGCGCGCACGATTCGGGCGATTGGCGGCCAGCCAAGCAACCCGATCACCCACATGATATTCCAGATACTCGGACCCAGAACGGAGACAATCGTGATGATTATGATCAACGATGGAAAGGCGAGTACGACGTCTGCTGCGCGCATGATCACAGAGTCGGCTTTGCCACCGTAGAAACCTGCAAGGCCTCCCAGAACGATGCCAATAAGTGTGTAGATGCTGACCGCAACCAGACCAACGGAGAGTGACACTCTCCCGGCGTAGAGCAACCGGCTCAGCACGTCACGCCCTGAAGCATCTGAACCAAGCGGATGCTCCGCCGATGGTCCTTTGCGATACTGGCTGATCTCGGTTCGGTACGGGCTATGTGGCGCAATGACGGGAGCAGCGACTGCCAGGAACGTCAGGATCGACAGAATTGCCGTACCGATCACCGCCATGCGATGACGACGAAATCGCTTCCACGTGCTCGGGCTTGACCGTTCCGTCGCCTCGAGAAGGTTGGAAGTCTGGGCGACCGGGCCACTTTCAATGGCTTCGCTGATCCCGGTCATAGACGCTTCTCGAGGTTGATCAGTCCTGCTCCCGGAGCGTCGCGATTGTGCAGTGCAATGCTCATTAGTACTTGATCCGGGGATCGATCGCCGCATAGAGCACGTCGGCCAGAAGGTTACTGAGCAGGATCATCGTGGCGACCACCAGATTCAGAGCCATGATCATTGGAAAGTCGCGAGATCTGACCGCTGCAATCGCCAACTGACCCATCCCGGGCCAGGCGAAAATCGTTTCGATGATTACCGCGCCGCCGAACAGGCCCGGCAGGCCAAGAGCGATCACGGTGATTACTGGGATCAAGGCGTTGCGCGCTGCGTGGCCGTAGATTACCGTTCGCTCCGAAAGTCCTTTCGCCCTGGCAACATTGACGTATGGTTGGCGGATCACTTCAAGCATGCTCGATCGGACATACCGGATCAACGGTGCGGCGTTGGCAAGGCCAAGCACCGTTGCTGGCAGAATCAGATGCTCGAGAAGGTCGATGAACGAGTCTTCGGCTCCGATCGTCCGCATGCCGGACGTTGGCAACCAACCCAACTCCAGCCCGAAGATGTAGATCCCTGCCAGAGCAAGGAAGAACGATGGAATCGAGATCGCAGCGAAGCCCAGCATACTAATGAAGTAATCGAGAAACGAATACTGCCTCAGCGCCGAGATTACGCCAACAGGCAGCGCAATTAGTAGACTGATCATTTGTACGGCCACCATCAGTTTCAGGGTTGGTCCAATCCGAACAGCGATTTTGTCGGCTACTGGCTGGCGGTCGATCGTTGAGTACCCTAAATTGCCTTTGAGAATCTCCTGGCCCCAGCGCAAATAGCGGACTGGCAAGGGAGCGTTCAAGCCGAGTGCTTCCCGCTGTTGCTCGACCCACTCTGGCCCCAAACTGCCGGCTGCTTCCGGGTTGATCAGCGCGCTAACCGGGTCGCCGGGCGCGAAATTGACCATCGCGAACGTCACCATCGTGATCCCGATCAAGACCGGGATACTGATCATCAATCGTCGCAAGAGGTATCGAGCCATTGATGTTCCACGCCAGAACGATGTGGGCAGGGTAGACAATCACCCTGGCCGGCATCGATCTAGATTACGACCTTGCTGCCTGTCATCAGTTCACGCGGTTCCATCGGGATCGACGCGATCGCCTCCAGATCGAGCTCGATACCCAGGCCTGGTGCAGTCGGGAGAGGTATCCGCCCGTCGACAACCTTCAACGGCTCTTTGACCACCATATGCGCAACATCGTTGCGCGTGTGCACCGATTCAGTCAGCAGGAAGTTGGGAGTACAGGCCGCGAAGTGCACCGTCGCCGCCAGGGATACCGGCCCATTTGGATTGTGCGGCGCCATCATCACCCCGAAGGCTTCGGCCATCGCAGCGATCTTGCGGGATTCGAGAATCCCGCCGGAGTGACAGATATCAGCCTGGATAATGTCCACCAGCTTGTGCTTGAGCATATTCGTAAACGCCCAGCGTGTGTAGCCACGCTCGCCAGTGGCCAGCGGAATCGTGACCATACTCCGCACCGTGGCCAGACTCTCGTCATTGTCCGAGAGACAGGGCTCTTCGAAGAAGAGCGGATCGTAGGGCTCCATCGCTTTGGCGATACGCACGGCCGCAGGGGGATGGAATCGCCAGTGACCATCGACAGCAATTCCGGCTTCTGGTCCGACCGAGTCGCGAATCGCTCCCATACATTGCTCCAGGAGTCGAATCTCTTCCGCAGTTACCGTGAAGTAACTGGTGAAGGGATCGATCTTGAAGTTCATGTACCCATATGTCTCTTTGGCATAGAGTGCCGCTTCGCCGAGCTCATCCGGCGTGTTGTACGGTCCCGGCCAGGTGTAGGCTGGAATTGAGTCGCGAACGGCACCGCCAAGCATCTGGTAAACAGGCATGCCTGCCGCCTTGCCGGCAATGTCCCACATGGCGTGTTCGAGACCGCTCATCGCCGAGAATAGGGCAGCACCTTTCCAGGGCGCGTAGCGGTTCATCGTGACCCAGTTGAGCTCGATATTCCGCGGGTCTTGGCCGATCAGAAGGCGTTTGCACTCCTCGATCGCGCCCAGCACCGAAAGCTCTTTGCTCTCAAGGGTCGCTTCGCCGACGCCACTTATCCCTTCGTCGGTGTCGATCTTCACAAAGACGAAGTTCGACGAATGCGCTTTGCATCCGAATGAGGTTATCTCGGTGATTTTCACGAACTCCTGGCTCTCCTTGATGATGTTCGAAGTCAGATTGAATCGCGCGATTCAGTCAAGTCATCCTGACGCAGGAAGGCCCTCTCGATACTGGGGGAGCGTCCGGGTCCCGGGGTTGATCTTCGGAAGCACTCAACGCAATGAGAGCCTTCGCCGCGCTCAGGATGACTGGCTGCTCCGATCTTAACCTTCCACTACCGACCAGAGGTGTGCACTTGAGATGACGCGACCCGGGTGACCCGGAGCGACGAATCCCTGCACGCGCCTGTTCACGCCCCAGATCGAGTTGAGCCGCCACATGTAGACCCAGAGGGCCTCATCATTGACGATTTGCGCAATCTCCGTGTAGATCGCCTTTCGCTCAGCAATGTCTGTTGTGCCGCGCCCGGCAATCAGCAGCTCATCAACACGCTCATTTGAAAAATGCCCGTAGTTGAAGCCGTTGGGCGTCGCCGACGCTGTTCCTAGGTAGCGGGAAAGGACATTGGGGTCCTGTCCCATGACGCTGCCGCTGCCGAGAATGAGATCGAAGTCGCCGGGTTCGCCGCCGGTAGCGCCACTGATCAGGCGATTTGTGTAGTCGGGGACATCGACATTCATCACTTCGAAATTGATGCCGATATCGGCGTATTGCTGCTGGATGATGTTCACAAGACTGTCATTGACCGGGTTGCCTGGTAGATGATGCATCACGATGTCGTGCTCATCTGGATCCCAGTTTGCCTCGGCAAGGAGAGCGCGAGCCTGGTCGGGATCAAATGGATATGGATTGAGCCCTTCAGGCTCTCCGTCATCCCATTCCCATCCATAGAAAGGTGAGTTGAGGATCGATCCCTGGCCCTGCATGATTTCGGCCAGCATCGACTCACGGTCGAGACCGTAGAGCAGCGCCTGACGGACTCGCTTGTCGGAAAACGCCGGTCGCTGGATGTTCGGAATCATCCACATCATCATCAGCGATGGTTCGATCGACAATGTCAGATTTTCGTTCCCCTCAACGATCCCCATATCCGGCACATTGACCTGCATGACGTCGATCTCGCCCGCCTGCAGTTGCGAGAGCGCTGTAACGGATTGAGGGAGGATGGTCAAGAATAGCCGATCGATGTTGGCTTTGGGAGGATCGTAGATGTCGTTCCGGCTAATCGAGACGTATTGATCTGCCAGGTATTCATCGAACGAGAATGCACCGGCGCCCGGTCCGGGGTTGAGGGAGAAATCGGCTTCCTGCAACTGCTCTGGCGGAATATCGCCAAAGGCATGCTCCGGAAGTATGCAGAAGCCGGCGAAATCACCAAGCGTCACCAGCCAGGTCGCATCAGGATCAGTCAACGTCATGACGATCGTGCGCTCGTCTGGTGCCTGAAGCCCTGAGATTTCAGTCACGGTCTCTCCGTCGTAATCGTCGGCACCCTCGATAACAAGTAACCGCCCGCGCCAGACGCTGCCGGTGCGCGGATCGATCGCCCGGTGAAAGGTAAAGAGCACATCAGCCGACGTCAGCGGTACGCCGTCATTGAACATGAGACCTTCCCGCAGGTGGAAGGTGAACTCCCGGGCGTCCTCGGAAATATCGACAGACTCGGCGAGATCCATTTGAGGCGGAATCTCATGGGTCATCGCCACCAACGCGCCATAGATCTGGCGTTCGACACCCTGATCGGCTCCAGCGGTTGAGAAGAGCGGATTCAGGGTGGCAGGAGTGGCATACGCCATTTTGATTTCGCCACCGATTGCCATCGGTGTTCCGTCCTGGGCGAGAGCACCGGCTCCATCGAGATGGCGAGAGATCAGAAATGTCATACCACCTGCAGCAGTTCCCGAGATTAACTGCCGTCGGGTCACGGGCACTCCAGGTGTTTGATTCACGGGACGATCACGCGTTGCCATTGTTTCCGTCCTTTCCTTTGTTGCTGGGGCGAGTCCCCACTGAACCGAATGGCATGAAGCGCGCGTGCGCTTCGGATACCCAAATGATGATGTCAGCCGCTCCTCGTGGTGATGTGCGGCGTGCACGAAAACGCTGTGTCTTTGTCGAGCGGGTAGATTGGCCGCGGAACGTGCTGCCACGGCAGGCTGGAAATGTGATCGCTGCTCATGCCGGGGGTATCGAGCAGAATGATTCGTTTGGCAAGGTCTTTGTAGCCGGCGCGAAACTGAATGT
>JBGTJM010000369.1:0-1612 GCA_041745115.1 Thermomicrobiales bacterium | reverse complement strand
CCAGTTCGGCATGAGCGGTACGTTCAATACACCCGCGACGGCCTCGGCCAGCGGAACAACGGCGTCAAAGCCTTGCTCGTCGACCACAAGCTTAACCTCGACGACAGCCCGCTCGGTCAGTGTGCCTTTCGGCAACAACTCCGCTCGCCCGAGCCGGCTAGTCATCACCGCTTTGGACTTATCCGTAATCCTCGGTGGCATCGCAAAGCGGAGATTAGCCGCGCTACGCACAAAACTCTCGTCCTTGATGACTGCAGTCGCCTCTACCGCTGGCCGGCCATCGGGCAGCGACACAATCACGGTCACAGGCTTTAACTTGGAAACCACCAGTGGCGGAATTTGCTTGGCGGCGCCGTCGGACAGATCCACTTGCTGATGCGGCCATAGAGTCTCTCCCTGTTCATTCTGAGGGCCGGTGAGCTCCCATCCTGGAGGCAAGGACAGTTCCCATGTTGTGGGCAATGCATATCCCGGCTCATCCGTCCCGACCACGCTCATGTGTTGGGTCTGGGGCAACAAGAGTTCGGAGTTGCCAGCAGAATCGGTGGTGGTTATACCGAACGGAAACGTCCTGGGTGCAAGGCGCACAGTCGCCTTGGGCACCGGTTCCCCTTCCTCAGTGAGGACTTTTCCGCTGACCAGGACGCCCCTTTGCAGCTGGATGGTAACCGAACTCTGGCCAATTAATTCCGCGGTCGGAATCTCGTGGTAACAAGAAAGCAAACCCATTTCGATCGAAGTTTCAATCGCAAGCTTGGACGTCGAACTGGACTCCATGCGGTCACGTTCGATCCGACTTGAAGATACCAGCAATTGAAACTTTCCATCGTGGCCAGTCTTTTCGCGGGCGGTGATAGGAAAGTACCGAACACTAACATCGGGTACAGGTTGTCCGGCTGAATCGACGATTTGACCAGTAATCAAAATGCCGGGATCAGCGATTAACTCAGCCGGAGATGCCACGGTCTCTCGGTCTCGCAACCACCCGCTGCTGCGAGGTTGCTCTCCCAGCGGAACGTCACCACTCGTTGCGATTGCCCCGCTACCGCGAATCCAGGCAGAGTGGTCGGTCTCTACGATCGCAGCGAATCCTTCGGGAACGCTCGTCATCAGGAATCGTCCCTGCGGGTCAGTTAGCACTCTGGGTGCAATCTGACTCGATTGAAGGTCAAAATCCTCGCCAGTTCCAGAGCGGCTTAAAGGTTTGACCAGCTGAGAGAGGTTGACCGTTGCCTGATCAATCGGATTCCCATCGGGTGAAATAAAACGCCCGGAAATGGATCCAGTCGGGCGGAGCACAACGACAAGACCCGAATCCATACGTCGGATCTCTTTCTTAGCTCCCAAAGGTAGCCAGCCGATGCCAAACGCTTCATGAGCGGCAACGACATCGCCTTGCCACAAACCCGACTCGGACCTCGGCAGGGCTGGCGATTTCACGTCGTGAAATTCAAACCTGCCGCCCTGATCAGTTCTCGTGCGTGCAAAAACGTCTGGAGTTCGAACATGACTCCAGTCTTTCCTATAAGCATAGACCTGAGGTTCGTGGCCGATTCGCTGAGTGCTCGATTCTCGCAACAACACGATTGCTCCCTCAACGGGAATCCCGCGC
>JBGTJM010000368.1:0-2973 GCA_041745115.1 Thermomicrobiales bacterium | reverse complement strand
AATCGTTGGACCCAGAATCCGCGGTGCCGATCAGCTGGTCCACGCCGTGGAAGATGTCCGGCGCTCCTGTGAACATGGCATCACCAGCGTCCTTGTCACCGACGACGGGCTCCTCTATGTCCTGCTGAAGGGCTCCGTTATGCTGGCTGCCGCAAACCCGGCCTCAGTTCGGTTGCTCCAGCAAAACGGCCTTACGACCTTCAACACCCCAACCGACCTGTCGATTGGGCAGCTGGCTGCGCTGCGTGCAGCCACCTCCATGCCATTGGATATCTACATTTAAGTCCCAGACGATATTGGTGGATTCATCCGTCACTACGAAATTGCGGAGATCGTGCGAGTCGCAGCGCCCGTGTATCTGAAGTTTGGGCTTCGAAACGCACCGAATATCTATCCCAGCGGCACGCATCTGGAAAGCACTGCGATATCGCTTACCCGCGAGCGCGTTCGAAGAGCCCGGATCGGCCTAGATCTCTTGCAGAGACTCGACCCCAATACCGTCATGTCGCCATTGCCACAGCCTGCAAATTGAATGGCTGGGAAATAGCGAAAAACCGGTGCGGAACGCAACCACACCGGTTTCGTTGCCAGACAGCGCGAAACTACGCCTCGTCTGGAGGATTGACCATGATGACCAGCACGCCGCTACCCGGCGAACTCCTGGACACAAACGTCGCGCTACCAGTAAACCCAGCATACGGTCCTGCTGTTGCTTCCACCTGAATCACCAGGGTAGCAGGCCGAAACGTGGCGTCACCCTGTGGGTAGGTCCACCGGAACACCGTATCTGGATCTCCCTCGAATGCCGGTCTACCATCGAAAATCGAATCGCCGAGCTCGATCCGCGGCAAGTTGTCATTTTCATCGGAATCGAAATCGGCAGTTCCCGTAAGTGCGCTGGATGAGTCACCAGGACCAGAGATCAACTGATCGTTGGAGGCCATTGGCCCAAGCTGGATGAACTCACCCGACGCATCCGTCTGGTACCAGGCCACAAGCGTGATAACTCTGATTGGCTGCGCTTCTGGTGTGCCTTCCTGAAGAACGGCAACTGGCGTCCCGTCATCGGCGGTTGCCACTGGCGTCCCATCATCCTGAGCAAGCGCTTGCGAACCGCCATGAGCAGCTATCAATGCGCCAGCCACAAGCACGAAAGCGAGTGCGGCAAACAGACCTGTAAATCGCGTCATGAACCCTACCTCCTCGAGCAGGCGATTTCGAGCAAGCCTGCCTGACTATCCAACTATCAATGTGGCGGGGAGGTGTGTCCACGGGGAAGAACACTGCGAACGAACACCATCGTAGCAGGTTTTTACCCCAAAGGCACAAATTGCAAGAATTCCGTCCTGCTGTGTCCTATTTGAGATCCTTCAGCACGACCGAAACTCGGCGTTCCACCTCTGATGCATCGCCTTCCTGCAAAAGGTGAGGGCTGAAGGCAACACTTCGATCGTCGTGAAGGACGACCTCGATCGATGGATCACCACTACGCAGCATCCCAACCAGATCATCTCTGGTTGTCCGGGAATCCGGCAGCAGCGAAACGATTGTTCTGGGAATGGGCTCTCCGGCCTCATTCGTCTCCAGCCGGCAAACAGTCACCGGCACGCCATCAAGACCCTTCCAGGTGCTCGTCCATCGATCGACCACCTCACTGAATACCAACGCCTGCGATTCGAAATCGGTTTCCAGAAATGCTTCCACCGCGGCTAGCAGCCCCACCATGGCTTCTTTCGACATCTTCATCGATCTGCCGATCCGCTGATAGGGAGGTCCATTCAGTCGCATTGCGCGAATCAGCCGCTCGGTTCCCACAACGAGGCCGCTGTTCTGGGGTCCTCGCAAGCCCTTGCCACCGCTGAATATCGCAGCATCTGCTCCCATCTCCCGAGTGAACCGCCAGAGGTTTTCTTTCGGGGGAACCTGGGCTGCACCATCGACGATAACTGGCACCCCGCGTTTGTGCGCAGTCTCGACGACGAATTCGAGTGAAAGGGTGTTGCGATTCAGGTGGCTGCCAGCAAAATAGAAAACGGCAGCCGTGCGATCAGTTATCGCGGCATCGAGCTCCCACTCCTGAGTTTCGAGAGAGTGACCGATTTCAACGATTGTGGCGCCAACCTGCCGGATAGCAGCGTCGTACCAGTTCCGCTGCACTCGATGAACCACAACTTCGTTGCGCATGCCACTTGTATCGAGCGGAAGTCGAGCCATCAACGCCGGATCTTCTCCGGTCATGCAGGCCGCTGTCGTCAATGCCAGGGCCGCTGCAGCCCCATTGCTCAGGTAAGCAGCCTCGTTGTTTGTGAGCTCTGCCAGACGTTGTCCCAGAGCGATCTGCAAATCAAAGATATTCACAAAACACTGGGAAGCGTCGGCCATTGCTTGAGCAACCCGAGGCAACATAATCGAACCGCCCAGTCTCGTATATGTTGTAGCGCAATTGATAAACGGACGAACCTCGAGTTGTGTGTAAATCGTCGAGTTCATTGACGCCCCCTGTTCGAAGATTCCGCAGCTGTTCCCGTCAGGACTGAGAACGCGTCATCTTAACGTCAATGGTCGAATTGCGATGCGGGACATTGAGGACTCGATCTGATCCTGGGAGTGTCGGTCCGCTCAACCGGCGAACTACAGCCAGATGCTAAGATCAGGAGTCGACCGCATTGACGACCGTAGTTCCAGTTTGCATCAGCCCGAGGAGCATGAAATGACCGAAGCAACCGTGCTGCCAGCGCCATACGCGTTTGTGTTTCCCGGTCAGGGCAGTCAGTTCGTCGGGATGGGAAGATCTCTTTCAGCGAGCTCCGCTGTGGCCAGCGAAACACTTCGGCATGCCGACGACATCCTCGGATTCAAGCTCTCAGAACTCATGTTCAATGGCCCTTCGGACACGCTCGAAGATACGATCAATGCCCAGCCGGCAATTCTGGCAATGAGTATCGCTTCGCTGAGGGCGCTGAAAGAAGCCGC
>JBGTJM010000367.1:0-4149 GCA_041745115.1 Thermomicrobiales bacterium | reverse complement strand
TCCGGCGTTCCATGGACCCGCGGCCAGCCGAAGCGGGGCAGTCAGGCGAGTTACTGTTCCGGCATATTCGAGTCTGACGATTCAGACAGATACTGCTCCAGTGCGGCGAGTCTCGCGTCCCACTCCTTGCCGATCTCTGCGAGCCAGGCCGTGGCATCGCGCAGGGACTCGGGTACAAGAGCCACATGACGCTCTCTACCGACACTGGTGATCGTGACCAGACCAGCTCGCTCCAGCACATTGACATGCTTCGTTACCGCCTGGCGACTCTGCGGAAACCTGGTAGCGATGTTGGTGAGCGTGAGATATGGAGCCTCGGAGAGAGCATCCAGAATGCCACGCCGAACAGGATCACCGATCGCCGCAAAGATCGTGGTTGCTCGATCCTCAGGATCGAAACCGGCACGAGGGGTCACGGTCCGTCGTTTCGGTCCAGATACGCCACAAGCTTATCGTGCTCCTGCTCCCAGCCCTTCACATGGTCTGCATAATTCGCTTCCCGCTCCTGCTCTGGCTGTGACGCAAAACCGGACTCAATGAGGGTGAGTTGGGTCCCGCCCGGCACTTCCTCGAGTGTGTATTCAACCAACGTCTGCGTTGCTTTTGCAAATGGCACGGAGAGATCGGATTCGGGTCCGCTTGCCCAACGATAGGAAAAGCGGTGTGGTGGATCCAGAACCGTCACCTGCATCCGAATTGCTGTGTCGCCCCACCGCAAGAACCCCTCGCCACCTTCCCTGAGATCATACTCGGACTGGTCACCGAACCATTGTCGTACTTCGGCCGGATCAGTTATCGCCGACCAGACCCGCTCGATCGGCAGTGGAAAGGTCAGAACTCGCTGAATCGAGTCGTTGAACGCGCCCATGATCAGATATCCTCCCATACTAAAAGCGCAACCAATGTGTTGCATAACCAGCATACAGGCCGAGGTTCATTTATGCAACCGGAAAGTTGCGGAATAGTTGTCGCCAGGGTGGGCGGTGCCATACTTCCAGGTGCCGAGCGTACCGGAACGGCCCGACATCAGCTGATACGGAGTGCATGTATGACTTCAGGTCAGTTTCTCGAAATACCATCGGGGATATCCAGAGAGGTGGCCAGGACCGCGCTCCTGTTCGCGCAGGGTATCGAAGCGCCCTTCCGGCCCAATGTAAGCAGAGAAGGCGTTCGGCAGTCGATAGCCATGATGGGTCAGCTTCAGATCGACACGATCAATGTCGTTGCGCGGAGTCCCTACCTGGTGCTCTGGTCGCGACTCGGATCGTTTGATTCGGTCTGGCTCGATGAATTGCATGCGGACGGCGCGATCTACGAAGCCTGGTCGCACGAGGCATGTTTTCTCCCGATCGAGGACTATCGATTCACCCGTGCCCGGACAACGCAGCCACGATCATTTCGCCGGTGGTATTTCGAGTTTGCCAATGAACATCGCGAGCAAGCCGATCAGATGCTGGAGCACATCCGGACGAATGGCGCAGTGCGATCGTCCGACTTTGAGCATCCGCCAGGCACGCGTGGAGTCTGGTGGGATCGCAAGGTTGAAAAGCATCTGCTTGAAGCGCTATTCACCGAGGGTTCACTCATGATTGCCCGACGGGAGCGATTCCAGCGCATCTACGACTTACGTGAGCGCGTCCACCCTGCCTGGGATGCTGAGCCTCTTCCGACAATCGACGAGATGGTGCGGGCCTATGTTGTCCGATCGGTCAAAGCCATGGGAGTTGCCACCGCAGCGTGGATACCGGACTACTACCGGCTCAAAGTTGGCGAGGTTGTTCCGGTACTGCAGCAGCTGGTTGCTGAGGGGCATTTGCTGACCACTTCGATCGACGGAATTCCAGGACATGCGTTCGTCCATCCTGAGAATGTCGATCTCCTGCATTTGGCGATGGTCAAATCGCCAGCCCGAACAACGTTGCTTTCCCCATTCGATCCGGT
The DNA here is from genome assembly GCA_041745115.1 of Thermomicrobiales bacterium. Classification (GTDB taxonomy): domain Bacteria; phylum Chloroflexota; class Chloroflexia; order Thermomicrobiales; family UBA6265; genus JAHBVL01. The sequence goes on along the minus strand of JBGTJM010000367.1, from coordinate 2,208 downwards.
CGTCTGGGACCGTCGGCGCGGCCTGGAGCTCTTCGACTTCTTCTATCGGATCGAGTGCTATACACCGGCGGAAAAACGTCAGTTTGGCTACTTCAGCCTGCCGATTCTTCATAAGGGAGCGCTTGTCGGGAGACTCGATGCAAAGGCTCATCGAAAGGATCGAGTCCTTGAAGTTCGTGAACTTCATCTGGAACCCTCGACAGACGTAACGGACGACCTGGTGGCGGGCGTCGGTGGTGCAATCCGGAGTTTCGCCGATTGGCATCAGACGCCTGCGGTGAGGATTCGAAAGAGCAAACCACGAGGCTTCGCGCCAATGCTGCGAAGAGCCCTCAAGCAGATCGATTCGGAATGAAACCGAGCTTAGGTCAGTCGCCGATCTCACCAGTGATCAGCACCGCAACTCGGACCCGGGACCGCAGCAAACCCGGTTCTTCGCTGAGCGTTGCCGTCCCGACCACCATTCCATCGGTATCTGTCAGGCCAAAGATGAGCACATCGGCGTTCCAGAAGTACTCCCCTTCCTCGACGACTCCGCCAATATCACCGCATAGCACGGTGTCACCCGATGCGATATCTCTGACGACAAGCGAGTAGAAACCGCGGTTGAGGAGTTGATCGAACGACGCATCATTCGCCTCCCCGGAACCGTAGAACACTCGTATCGCATCGGCAGATCCGGACGCTTCTCCGTCTCCACCCCAGGGAACGATCGATCCAGCCGGTTGGCCAGACCGGCCGGAGCCTTCCAGCTCCCAGGCCGTCTGATCGGTTGGAGCGGCGCAACTGCCAATCTCGATCGTCACGATGAGGCCGGTCGCCGGGGTGCTCGAGTCGGTTTCCGTGCGACCCGTCGATTCGCCTGTTACGAGATTCACGAGCACCGGGATTGAGAGGAGTTCTCCCTCGGAAAGAGAGCCGGCCGCGTACATGCTGTAGACCGTATTGCCCTCAAACAGGAATTCGCCCATATCAAGTGATGCGACCGGAAGGCTTGATGGCTCAATCAGTATTCGGTACTGGCCAGCAGTCTTGATGACATAGTCGCTGACCTCTGGATACGACAGATCGGCTATCACTCTTTCCGCGATGTCTCCGCCGATTACTGAGATATTGACCGCCGGGGCATCGGAGACAGCATGAACGACGCGAATACGGCTGTTCTGTAGCGGCATTCCAGACTCGACCGGCGGAATCGGGCTCAGGTCAACTGAAGACGCGATGAGCTGGATTGCCTCTGGCGAGCCGACCGCAGCCACTTCGAGGGCATTTCCGGGCTTCAGAGAGACATTCGTCAACGCCGCGAGAATGTCCGCTGCGTTACCGGCTGTGGTGATGGCGAAGTCATGGCCACCACTCGATATTGGCAGGTAACCTGTTACCTGCCCAAACTGGAGACCAGTTGCCACAACTTCTCCGTCGAGCAAGACATCGACTGGTGGCGCACCCGGAACGGCATGAACGACCAGCACACATGCATCCGCGGATGAGCCGATTCCCATCAACTCAGCACAGGGCATCTCAGAAACCGGGGTCGCCGGTTGCGCGTGAGCGAGCGGGACCGAGCTCGAAAGCGAAAGAAGCAGAAGTAAAGGAACGATCCAAACTCGCCGAAGCTTCATTGATGACTCCTCCAATAGCCGGAACGGTAATCGCGATGATCGGTGGTCGATTGTCGCAGACTACGGGCAAGGGAGTGCTCGCGCGGCTACAACGTCCTGACCTCCTAGGTGCGAGCTTCCTTTCGGAACACGAACCAGTAGAAGAGCATGCCGAGAACAATGCCGATGGTGGTGAATAGCAACATGACCAACGCCAGCGGCAGCATCACATCGCCGAACACGAAATCGAGCTCGACGTCTTCCCAGTTCCGAATCACAAAGAGCGCAACGATAAATCCGAGAGCGAGCAGCAGGACCATCCGGGCGATGTGATAGGCATTGCGAGCAGTGTCCTGAGCTTTTTGCGTGCCAGATTTTTTGACTACTTGCCCCGGTGGAGGGCCTGGATCAGGAACTGGTGCAGTAGGCGATTGCTCGCTTTTGAACGGATCGCTCATTGAACGATTTCCTCTCCCGGCTGCTGCGTGGCCGGCCTGATCGCCGACGAATCACCGACACGATACTGATTCCTGAACGTGCGACTCACGCGAGGCAAGCTTTCGCTCGGAGCCGGTGCCTGCAAATCATAACGCGATTCATTGATGGC
>JBGTJM010000366.1:0-5698 GCA_041745115.1 Thermomicrobiales bacterium | reverse complement strand
GTGGGCTGGCAGTCAGCCCCGCTTCTTTCTGAACCCGGGGAGCGGATACTGGCAACGACCTATCCCCAACCGGGCAGTGCAAGTTTTTGCGACTGCCTGGCTGTCGTTTCAGGTGCTCCCCAGCGCGAAGCAGCGCACGCGTTGGTTGATGTGATGATTTCTGCAGAGGCACAGGCGTCAATCGTCAACGAGACCCTCTGGTCTACGGTCACTGCTGGAGCAGTTCCGTTGCTCAATCCGGACGTTGCCGAGCTCGTTGACTACGCGAATCTGGACCATGTATTTCGGGTCTCCCCAATCCGCGGATACCCTCCGTTCACCGACGAGGGCGAGGATGTTGCAACGTACCTCGACTGGGTTGTTGCCTGGGATCGGGTTCGTGCCACACCGATTGGCGGGTAGGGATGGGACCCGGAGCAATCTGGCCCGCGAGCAAGGGACCGAGCGGGACGAAAACACTCCCCGGGTGCTGAGGCAGTGGCATACTTCTGAACCGATGACTTTACTTTGGCACGATACCTGGAGATTCAACACGCGCAATGGAATCACAAGCAACCTCCGGTCCAAACCCCCTATGCGAAGTAGGAAAGACGCATCCGAGGGATCGCCATCGCATGAGGCCCGTTGATGGATACGCAGGCGTCTGGTTTTGTGGGAAACACGACCTGTTCGCGACTGTTGTGCCGGACGAAAGGGCTGACTCGATCGAGCGAGGCGACGCGTTCGAGATGCATGATGGAGAAGCTGGGATCGCCAGTCGTACCGGCGACGACCGACCCGGCGGCGTGATTCTCTACTATCGTCCAGGCACGGCCTGAGGCTGGTGTTTTGGCGCGCAGTTCTTTCAGTGTGAATGGCGAATCGGTCCAATTTGCATTGTCGATCGATCATGGCATCTGGAAGGGCATCGACCCGAGACAGGGAGTTGATGCGGTCCAGGACTGTGCGGCCCTGGCCGACGATGCTGGCTTCGATTCGATCTGGGTCAATGAGGATCCAGATGGATGGGACGCATTTCAGCTTCTGGCGGCATGTGCGGGAGTGACGACAACCGTGCGGCTGGGGACCGGAGTGACCAATCACTTCTACCGGCCGCCGAGTCTGATGGCCGCTTCTGTTGCCACGCTAGACCGCCTAACAAATGGACGTGCTTTTCTGGGAATCGGGCGGGGGCAACCCGAGGTCTATCGACATGCACTGGGACTGGATGTCAGCGATCCGTTGAGCCAGATGGAATCGACGATCGCGCTGTTGCGGTCCTGGTGGAACGCACCTTTTGCAGCCTCAAATGCAGGAAAACCTTTTGTATCAGGGTTGAAACGAAGCATCGGGCCGACGCAGGCGCCGCCCATCTATATCGCCGCGGTCGGGCCCAAGGCCCTCGATCTGGCCGGAAGGGTCGCGGACGGGGTGCTTTTCAATGAATTGGCAACACCGCAGTATGTGAAATGGGCCGTGGGTCAGGTTCGGTCATCGGCGCTTAGCTGTGGTCGTGATCCAGATGGCCTTTCGTTTTTTGTCAATCCAGCGTTAATGGTGACCGCAGACCCAGAACCGGTTTATGCCCGAAAAAAGGCGTTCGCGGTGATGGTTCATGCGCTGCCGGGGATGGAACGCCTGTTGATGACAGAGGCCTTCAATGTTCCGGAGATCATGGGACGGGTCCGCATTGCAATGAAGACTGAAGAAGTACTGGGCCGGGGTGGGTTGTTTCCGGAACTTCGCGAGGCCGGAGATGTCGAGGCAGCGACGTCGATGATCCCAGATGGATTGATCGAAGCGGCCTCCGCTATAGGCTCGCTTGACTATGTTCGGGCCAAAGTCCGGGACTTCGTCGCTGCAGGAGCCACTCATCTCTTTGTCGATCGGCGGGGTTTGCCCAAGGATTCGGGCCAGGTTCGACAACTTCTTCGCGACGTAACCGCTCGACACAGCTGATCACCGTTCGCTCCCGCGTACGCTTCGAGCGATCCCGGCGAAACCAAGCACATTCCAAACTCGTTCTGGTGATTAGCGAATCGAAATCAGGCTGGACGTTTCAAGGTGGCATTGGCTCGGGTATGATGTGAGCGAATGATTTTGATCTTGAATGCGAGAACTCGCGCTTCCCTTACTACGCGATCACCAAGTCGTTAAACACTGGTTTTTGGGTGGAAACGGTGAAGCGGGCAGTCTGCCTAGATAAAGCGTCGAACGTGACGATGGATCAGATCAAGAAAACACTGCAGTGGAGGCAACGGATTCGTCCGTGCCAGGTTTTATGCGGTAGCTGAACTACCCAGCGGAGGATGCAATGCGGTCCCGCCGAAACGTGCAAAGCGCTCAACCGGTGACGTCATCTTCGAACTCCAGAAAGCGGTCCAGGAGAAGTGGGCGCTTCGTTCACTTGTTCATTGGCCTGTTCATGCTGTTTGGGTTGATGGCTCCGTATGCCAATCTGGCACCGGTTGGTGCATCGCCAGAACAGTCCAGCGATCTGGAGCTTGCGCGGTACCAGCAGCGTGACAACACTCCTCCTCCGTTGCAAGGGGTCCTTGGGGTGACTGTCAGCGGAAGCGTGGCCGACTTCGTGGGCAATGTTCCATTGAACAACAACGGAGCCGGCATCTGGACTGGATCTGCGGCATTAGGGCCCGGGCAGTACGAATTTACGATTGTTGTGTCGACAAGTGCAGGCGATGTCACCCTGGGTCAGGGGGGATTGCCGGTGCCACCGGCCAATCAGGCTGTGGCGAATGTTCCTGACAACTCGCAGGGTGCGATCTTTGCCTTTAATCAGCACACCGGCGCGATTTCAGCAGGTGGTCTGATCTTCGAGATTCAGACCGACGTTGGGCAGTTTCAGCTGATTCCTGATGGACAGGGCAACTATGAAGCGTACTTTGACGCTCCTGCCAATGCTTCGATCACGTTTCAGCCGATTGTGGCCGGCCAGCCGACCGGCGAGTCTGGACAGGTCACGGCAGATAACTCGGGGCGCGTTCATATCGTCGTCAATGCCAACGGGCAGGTTGTGGTCGCCGAGGCAGTGCAGACGGCCGCGTTGACCATTGTCAAGACTGATGAAAACGGGACTCCGCTGACCGGCGCATGTTTCGCCGCATACGGGGGCGGGAACTCTGTTCTTTCGCAGGCATGTGACGCCACAGATGGGAACTTCGAAGGCGTGACCCTGCTGCGATTCCCGAATGGCGTGCCGAGCGGAAGTATCGACATTGTCGAGGTCCTGACACCGGCCGATCAGGCAACCAGTAGCCCGCAGAGCGTCGGGATTCCGATTGGCAACTCTCAACTCCAGATGATCGCAGCGTCTGGTGTTCAGGAGCCGGTCGCCGAGGAGCCAGTTGTCGATCCTGGAGTTCCTACTTTCACGCTGACGTTTTTCCCAATCGATCTGAATGGGGTACCACTTCCGGGCGCCTGCTTTGCCGTCGATGGCGGCGAGCCGGTCTGTGATGACAATGGTGATGGATCAGTTGTCATCACAAACGTGCCGGCGGGTACTCGGGTTCTGAGCGAGCCGACGCCTCCGCAGGGATATGAAGCGTATCCCGACACCCAGCTCGAAGTCACCCGAGACGAGCAGTTCTCGGTGCCACATAACGTAGCAACGGGTCCGCCGCCTGATCTGGCGACCATCGGGTTTGCATCAGTAGACGAAGGTGGCAATGGCCTGCCGGGGGCGTGCTATGCGCTGGATTCCGGGCAATCAACGTGTGACGACGACGGTGATGGAGTTGCGACGTTCACTGGTGTTCCTTTCGGGAACTATGGTGTGTCGCAGACGCGGGCACCTGACGGGTTCGAACCCGTAGGTTCTTTCTCCGTGGAGGTATCTGGCGATCAGATCTTCCAGGTTGCGCACCAGCGATCACCAGAGCCAACACCTGTGGTCGAGGAGCCAGTGGTGTTCACTGTTGGATTTGTCTCTGTCGACAGTGCGCAGAACGGACTGCCGTTTGCTTGCTACACCCTGGATGGAAGTGAACCACGCTGTGACGATGACGGTGACTCGATCGTCACCTTCGAGAATATTCCGGCGGGCCAGTACTCGCTGACCCAGACGAGAGCGCCAGAGGGATATGAGAACGTTGGGACCCTCGACGTCACGATTGACAGCGACCGGAACTTTGCGGTTCCCCACACTCCTGCGGCTGAACCGGAAGAGCCCGTTGCTGAGCCAACGGATGTGCCGGATTCTGGTCCGACTGAAGAACCAGTCGCCGAACCAACCGAAGAGCCTGTCGATGGATTGACCATCGGGTTTGTTTCAGTCGATCAGGACGATAATGGATTGCCGGGGGCGTGCTTCCGGCTGGATGACGGGCCTGAGGTATGTGACGACGACGGCGATGCGGAGGTTACGTTCAGAGGTGTGCAGCCTGGACCATACATTCTGACTCAAACCCAGGCTCCAGTTGGCTATCAGAGTATTGGTGAAGTTCCCATCGATCTGCAGAATGACGGCCGGTTCGCGATCCGGCATCAGCCAGTAGAGGTTGAGCCAGACGTTCAGCTTGGAGAGCTTGCCGCGACGACGATTGATCAGGACGGAACTGAGCTGCCGGGCGTGTGCTACCAGATTTCCACATTTGGCGAGCAGTGCGACGGCGAAGACGAAGATCGGGTGATGACCCAGACGGATATGCCGCCTGGTGAATACACCATTGAGCTTGTGGTTCCGGACGGATATGAGATTGTGGGCGATGCGTCGCAGACCGTGGCGATCGAAGGCGACCAGCGCACAGATGTGCAATTCCAGGTGCAGGTCTCTGATGTCGAAGAACCTTTGGTCGAAGAGCCAACAGCTGAACCAGAACCGACCGAAGTACCCGTGGCCGAGGGAGTGGGTGCGATTCAGGCAGTTGCTCTCGAAGATGGATTCCCGGTTATCGACGCGTGTATCCAGGCCAGCGGCCCTGCTGAAGCCGAGGTGTGTGACAACCAGCAGGGTGACGAGAACCCCGAACAGGGCGTGGTGCTGATCACCGGATTGCCTGCCGGGGATTACCAGGTTTCGATGCCCAATCCGCCGGCTGGCTTCGATCCGGCGCCGCCGGTGCCGGCCACGGTTACCGATGGCGGAATAGCCGACGTCCAGCTGGAAGTTGGCGGCGTGGCTCCTGAAGAACCAGTCGCTCCGGAGGAGCCGGCCGAACCTGAGACAGGCACTCTGCTGATCCAGAAAGTCGACGAAACCGGCTCACTCCTGAGCGGAAGCTGTTTCCAGATCGGGGATGGTCCCGAGATTTGTGACAACGGTGACGGTGATGCCGATGGCCAGGACGGGGTGATTCGAGTCGAGGGACTGCCAGTGGGAGACCTCGCTCTTTCAGAGACGGTGGCGCCGGATGGGTACATCGCGGGAGACGCAATCTCGGCGACGATCAATGCAGGACAAGCGACCTCCGTTCAGGTGGTTAATGAGCCAGAGCCACCGGTGCTGGGCAGCTTCAGAGTCGTGAAACGGGAACCCGACCGGTCCCGAGTTGCCGGCACCTGTTTTGCGCTGGTTGGCGCGGAGACATTGGGCCCGTGGTGCGATGGTGGGCCGGAGGACGTCGACGAGCGTTTTGGTGTCATGGAGATCCTCGATATCCCGGTGGGCGACTACACCCTGACGGAAACCCAGGCCGCTGAAGGATTTCTGCTGGCACCGGATGAGCCAATAACGATTGTTGAGGGTGAGCGAACATCG
>JBGTJM010000365.1:0-5807 GCA_041745115.1 Thermomicrobiales bacterium | reverse complement strand
CGCTGCTGCCTGGCCAGGACGAAGTGCACTGGGAAACAGCACCCGACGACTTGATTGGAGTGTCCGCGGAGTTTCCCATTCACATCGAAGCAGGTGAGCGCTGGGAGCTTCGGATTTCCGCGACTCCGGAGTTCGCGGATGGTGTCGGTGCCACGCCGGTGCCAGTGATTCTTGGCCATGCTCCCACTGAGCGTGCTTCCATCGAAACAGACAATCCGTTCTTCAATCGCTTGTTGACGCGAAGCGAGGAGGACCTGGCCGCTTTGATGACCAGTTTTCCAGATGGGACTCTGCCTGCGGCAGGTATTCCCTGGTACGTGGCTCCTTTCGGGAGAGACAGTCTGATTGTTGGCCTGCAGACCTTCCACCAGGCACCGCGGGACGCCGAAGGATCGCTCCGCATTCTGGCCGCCTTGCAGGGCAAAAACGTCGACGAGTTCACGGAAGAGCAGCCTGGCAAGATTCTGCATGAGATGCGCTATGGCGAGATGGCTAGAACAGGCGAGGTGCCACATCGTCCTTACTACGGAACGGTCGATGCCACTTCGCTCTTTGTGCTGCTCTTTGCGGAGACCGTGGCATGGACCGCCGACGACACGCTGTACCACGATCTCCTGGATGAGGTTCGGGCGGCACTGGAGTGGATCGAGATCTACGGTGATCTCGACGGCGACGGGCTGATCGAGTACCGGTCTGACCAGACGTCGTCGATTCACATCCGGCATCAGGTCTGGAAAGACAGTCACGACTCCCTGCACCATATCGATGGCAATCAGGCCAGTGGCAACATCACACCTGTTGAGGTTCAGGGATACACCTACGCTGCATACCGGCGACTCGCCGATGTCAGCAGCGCGTTTGGTGATGAACGATTTGCGGCCGAGTTGCGGCGCAAGGCACTCGAACTTCAGCAGAATTTCCAGACTGCTTTCTGGGTGGAGGAAGACCGTTATCTGGCGCAGGCCCTCGACGGAGACAAGCGCCCGGTCAGGGCAACTTCGTCGAACCCCGCTCATATCCTTTTCACGGGCATCCTTTCGGACGAGCAGGCCCAAGCGGTCATCAACCGAATTCAGCATCCCGATATGGATTCGGGCTGGGGTATTCGCACCCTCAGCTCGGCAGCGCCCTCTTACAATCCGATGAGCTATCACAACGGATCGGTCTGGCCTCATGACAACAGCATGATCGCCGCTGGCTGCTACCAGCAGGGTGCTGGCGATGCCGCCAACCGGATATTCGCGTCACTGTTTGATGTTGGAGTGCGCAGCGATGGGGACCGGCTAAACGAGCTCTATTGCGGTTTTGGGCGCGCCGGGACGGCTTCGGACGCGCCGGTTGCCTACCCCGGCGCATGCAGTCCGCAAGCGTGGGCGGCAGGCAGCTACCCACACCTGATCCGGTCGTCGCTCGGGATGGTGGCGGACGTCGAAACTGGCACGGTGAAGGTGAATCCCCACTTGCCGGCGTTCATCGACAGCGTGACCATTCGCAATATGACCGTTCTGGGGCGGACCGGCTCCATCACCGTCGCCCGCGATGGGTGCGGGTATCGCGTGCAAAGCTCTGGCTTGCCACTTCAGGATGGAATCTGATCGGTCAGGTCACTGCGATCGATCAGGGACCAGCGAATGGTGCGTATGCACCGCCAGCCAGGCCTCGCTGCGCAGTTCCAGCACAGCCGACATCCGGCCCGGTCGCGCCACACGCTGACCCTGCTCATCGGTTCGATTCGATGTCCACGGGCAGGCGATCCAGATCAGGTTTCCGCCTGCTGATCCGCACTGCATCTGATCGATCAGAAACGTGAAATCGTGGATGTTCGGCCAGACATGCCGCCATTGATCGAGCTCGAGCGCATCGAGGCCAATCACGACGGCGGCCTTGCTCCCGAATGCCACGACGTCCGCTGCAAAGATGGCCCGGCACCGCGCGAAGTCGACCTCCCGTACGCACGATTGCATCTCAGCCAGCCAGGATGTGGCCATCGCCGTGACCTCACCTGATGAGTGAGCGACCGGGTTGCCACTGGTCTGCGAGTGAGCCATCAGGCCCGCTCCATGCGACGAAGACCGCTCTCGACTGTCCATAAATCGATGTCCAGATGGTCTGCAGGATCGCCGATTCTGGTCAGCACCACACTGGAAATCTCCACCCGGAACAGGTGAGAGTCGGGCGGTGGATCAGCATCCGGCACGACCAGTTTCCAGGACTCAGGATCACTTACCTCGCGGGCTTCACCTGAGATCTTCGCGTCTCCAAGTGCCATCGTCTCATCGCACGTGGCGCTATGCAGGGCCATGCGGGGATCGCGGAGGAGGTCACTGGCTTTGCGAGATTGCCCCATCATGCCGAGCCAGAGCTCACCACCGTTGAAGGTCGCTTCGACTCCACTCACCCGCGGCGACCCGTCCGGCTTGAGCGTGGCCAGCACCTTGTGTTTGTGGGCATCGAAGGTGCGCCTGACCTCCTCGGCAAACGCTGGATCCCTGCTCTCGATATCCTGCCATCGAACCATGCTAGAACGATCCTCCAACGACCTCGATCATCGACCCGATGGGGTCGTACAACGCCAACGTTACACCTTCGCCGATTCGAACGCGATATGATGATCGGCAGAGACATGATCGATCAATTTCGAATCTCCGGTCCTTCGAGCGTATGAGCAACAACGATCCCGAAATCATCGAAATCGACGAGTGGCGCGTGGTCGGGGATCGCGAGATCGCACCGGTCGATGCTGACGAAGAACCGGAACCGCGTTACGCCAATCCGGTCTGGGTGGGCGAAATGCGCAGCGCTGGTCCCGGCTGCTGCTTCGGACTCTCCATGACGATCCTGATTGTCATGGCCGTGTTCCTGCTCGGGATGTGCGCGTTGCTGTGGATCATCCTCCGGGCCATCGGCTGGGCCGTGCCTGGGTGACTAGGCGCATGCACCAGCCGGTGTCTGCTTGCAGTTGGGGAAGCACTGGAAAAGAACACAATTTTCGGAGGTTCAGCAGATTGCTTGGTCGCCAAGGTGATGCTTGCGTTAGGCGGACCCAATCTTTGCCAGTAGGAGAGTTCGCTTCTATCGAACATTTGATCGATTTGCAACATGCTGCTAAAACTTGGCCAATTGCATCTACCGGTGAATGTTGTGTACATAGATATCAAGTGGGCACACCGCAAGAACCGGGAGAGAAACCTGCAGGTCTTGGCAAGTTTGGAGAAGCAGGTCTTCGTGGAGGAGTCATTGCGGGCGGTGGGAAAGTCACCATCGATAAATGATCTCTCAAGCTTCCTTCCGTCCAAGAGCCAGACAAGGCACGCTAGGGATAGGACCGATGAATGCAAAGCGTCCGAAACAAGTAGATCGTTGGATCGAGGGGGCCGACAAATGCCGTTCAATGTTACTGCCCACCTAGAGCGCAGTGAAATTGGCTGCGAGATTTCAGGGATCGGCGAGGTCAAGCTGCGGAAGGTAACAATGCGCGCCGAAAGAGAGGCCTTGGTTTTTGCGGAAGAAGATGGTGTTCGAGCGTCTGAGCGATATATGTGCCACATGATCTCATCAATGGTGCATTCTCCAAGAATGACAGCAGACGAGATTATGAGCCTTGGGCAAGCGTCGCTCGAAGAACTCGCAGTTTGTGCCGCCAGCCAGCTGGGATTTCGAAAGGAGTTTGACGCGACAGAAATTGCCATGCCTTTGGGTGTGCGCTTTGCGTTGGCGGAAGTCAGATGGCGACAGGTAGAGTGGCAGCGCGTGCACGAGAGAATTGTGCCAAACATCTTCGACACGCTTGAGTCAATTTACGGTGCCAGTTCATTGAGTGCTATCGGCAACCTCACCTCACGGATGGCCGAGATCCAGTTGCTACCTCAGGGATTTGACACGATGATGAAAATGCAACAGAGACTGGAGCTTGACTTGGTACAAAAGCATTTGTTGGATGTTGCTTCGTACGCCAGTCAAGAGATCGCGGACTTCACCAAGATTGCCGGAGTCAGTTCAGATTACTTGGCATCATTGGCCGATCATAGCTTGCCGGAGATGCAAATCCCTGAACCATTCTTCTCGGACGCCCTAATAGCGAGTGGGCTTAACTCACCGCGGCTGTACCCTGAGAGCTATGCATTGCCTCAAGTTGAATTGATGGAGTCGCCAGAGGATTTGGCCAGGCGAGCTGCGAAGGCTGAACGCGCTCGGATGGACGAGGCGTACGCCGCTCAAAGGAAGCTCGAATCAGGTTTGCGTGGCCTGATCGCGGCGAAGTTGGAGGCCTCCGTTGGACCAAAATGGTGGAAGCAGCGGGTACCTAACACAGTGAAGACCGACTGCGAGGCCCGGATGAAGAGGGTTGGCCGAAGAGCGGACAGGTTTCACCCAATTCATTACACATTTCTTGGCGATCTGCAGGTTATCATCGATCAGAATAACAATTGGAACGAAGTTTTTGAAGCTGTGTTTGGGGACAGGAAAGTCGTCATCGGCATGTTTGCAATGATAATCCCTTTGCGCAACGAAATTGACCACATACGTCCAATATCTCAGCGTGAATTCCAGAACTTCATTTTTGCGGCTGGTTGGTTTGAGGATTTTACCTCTGAGTTTGAACCCAGTGCCTTCGACATTCAAGGCTAGATTTTCCCCGAGATCCGCTTCGCCGCCATGGACTCAAGCCGCACTGAGTCCTCATGCCGCTGCTTCTTGAAAGTGCTAAGTCCCTAGCCGATCGATCAACGACTGATTTGCGAAATAGAAACGGCCTCGCTTCGTGCAAAGCGAATGGAAAATAAACGGCAGTCTCACTTCAGGACTCACGGCGCCAAGATGGTCCAGCGCGAGCAGTTCTTGCAGTAAATGACTCTGGAATATCAAGGTCTTACCGGCGAGATGAATATTCAAAACGATCTCAGCGGACAGGCTCTGGTTTTGACCAAGCGTCGACTTCTCCTTAGGCTCGGTCGGAAGTGCCCAAATGCCGCTGCCACCTGATTGCCGGATTCGACTAGTTCAGCCTACAGATCAGGATGCCGTCAACCAGCTCATTCTGGACGGTCTACGCGGGCATTTCGGGTTCCTCGACGCAACCTTGAATCCCGACCTCGACGATATCGAACAGAGCTACATCGAGCGCGGCAGCTACTTCGCGGTCATCGAGTGTCATGCCCAGATCGTGGCTACAGGTGCACTTGTCGAGGAGGATCGCGAGACTGGCCGCCTGGTCCGGATGAGCGTGGCGCAGACGATGCGAGGGCAGGGGCTTGGCCGGCAGATGGTCGAGCACCTCGTTCAGGAGGCTGGCACACGCGGTTATCGGCGAGTCGTGTGTGAAACCAACTACGACTGGCATGACGCGATCGGGCTTTATCGATCGTGTGGATTCACCGAGGTTGGCATCAGAGATGGGGATCGTCACTTCGTCCGGGAGCTCTAGGAGGCGGCTTGCTTCTGGGGTCTCTCCCTCAGAACTGCTGACTCAGCCGACAGCTGGTCGCGCTGCCGTCACCTTGGCCACCAGATCGAACGCGACCCGGGCCACTTCCTCGCCTTCGAAACTCAGCGTGAACGCATAGCGTCCCGCCTTCTCCAGCCGCACGTTGGGCAGGCGAAGCGTCAGGGGCACAACCTGATCGGTCCCTTCCGTCAGCTGCACCGGCCGGCCCACGCTGATGTCAGCCCGCACCGCGGGATCGAGCAGCAGCTTGCCGTCTTCGTCCACCATTTGCAGATCGAACGACAGCTTCCGGTTTGTCTCTGTCCAGGGCACGACGACCCGCACCGCCAGCTCGTAGGCCCGCGAAACTGGTAGCGAATCA